>CAITBU010000134.1 GCA_903890595.1 uncultured Holophagaceae bacterium
GGTGGTGCCGTTCAGGGACGCGATGACCGGGACGGCCACGGCAGCCTTGATGCGGCGGATCTGCTCGAGGTAGTGCTCAGGACCGAGGCGGTAGTCCTCGGCCTGGGGGAAGTAGGAGATGGCCTCGGCGTTGGCGTTGGCGTGCAGCTCCAGGTCCATGAGGGTGCCCTGTTCCTCACGGGTGATCTGCTCCTCGAACAGCGAGTGCATGACGATGGCCGAGGCGCCGGCGTCTTCGAGGCGCTTGACCATGCCCATGTCATCGACCAGCGGGGAGGCCCCCGCCATCAGGGGATGGGCCAGCTGGAGTCCCAGGTAAGAAGTCTTGAGATCCATGGCTGCCTCAGCTTTCCTTGGGGGTCACGGTCAGCTTGGAGAGCTGCTCGTAGACGGAGTACCGGTTGGAGACTTCGTGCTGGGACTGGGCCAGCAGCTTCTTGAAGTGCTCGGGGTTCTGCTGCTCGATCATCCGGTAGCGGGTCTCGTTGCGGACGTACTCGCCGAGGGTGACCTTGGGGGCGCCGGAGTCCATCTGGAGCGGGTTCAGGCCCGCATCGGCGCGGCGGGGATCGAAGCGGAACAGCGGCCAGTGGCCGGAGTCCACCGCGAGCTTCTGCTGGTCGCAGCCGTTGGCCATGTCGTAGCCGTGGGCGATGCAGTGGCTGTAGGCAATGATGATGCTGGGGCCCTTGTAGGACTCGGCCTCGTGGAAGGCCTTCACGGTCTGGGCGTCGCGGAAGCCGAAGGCGACCTTGGCCACGTAGATGCCGCCGTAGCTCATGGCGATCATGCCCAGATCCTTCTTGGGCATGCTCTTGCCGGCCATGGCGAACTTGGCGCCGGCGCCCATGGGCGTGGACTTGGAGGCCTGGCCGCCGGTGTTCGAGTACACCTCGGTGTCGAGCACCAGGACGTTGACGTTGCGGCCAGTGGCGAGGACGTGGTCCAGGCCGCCGTAGCCGATGTCATAGGCCCAACCGTCGCCACCCACGATCCAGACGCTCTTGTCGACGAGGTAGTCGGCGATGTCCAGGAGCATCTTCGCTTCGGGCTGCGCCAGGAGGCGAACCTTCTGCTTGAGGATCTCCACCCGCTCGCGCTGGGCCTTGATCCCGGCTTCGTTGGTCTGGTCGGCGGTGGCGATGCCGGTGATGAGCTCATCGCCTAGGGTGGCCGACAGACGGTGCATCAGCTCCAGGGCGAACTCCTGGTGCTTGTCTACCGAGAGGCGCAGGCCCAGGCCGAACTCCGCATTGTCTTCGAAGAGGCTGTTGGCCCAGGCGGGCCCGCGGCCATCGCGGTTCTTGGTGTAGGGCGTGGTGGGCAGGTTGCCACCGTAGATGCTGGAGCAGCCCGTGGCGTTGGCGATGAGGGTGCGGTCGCCGAAGAGCTGGGTGAGGAGCTTGATGTAGGGGGTCTCGCCGCAGCCGGAGCAGGCGCCGGAGAACTCGAAGAGCGGCTCGAGGAACTGGCTGCCCTTCATGTCCAGCTTCACCGTGGTGCGGTCCACTTCCGGGAGGTCCAGGAAGAACTTGAAGTTGGCGGCCTCGGCCTCGCGCAGGGGAGCCTGGGCGACCATGTCGATGGCCTTGTGCTTGGGGTTGCTCTTGTCCTTGGCAGGGCAGACTTCCACGCAGAGGTTGCAGCCGGTGCAGTCCTCGGGAGCCACCTGCAGGGAGTACTTCTGGCCCTTGTACTCGGCACCCTTGTAGTCGACGGCCTTGAAGGTCGCGGGGGCTCCGGCGAGGGCAGCGGGGTCATAGACCTTGGCCCGGATGGCGGCGTGGGGGCAGACCATCACGCACTTGTTGCACTGGATGCAGATGCCGGCGTCCCACTCGGGGATCTCGAGCGCAATGTTGCGCTTCTCCCACTTGGTGGTGCCGACCGGCCAGGTGCCGTCGATGGGGAAGGCGCTGACGGGCAGGAGGTCGCCCTTGCCTTCCATCATCACGGCGCTGACGCGCTTGATGAACTCGGGGGCCTCGGTGGGCACCGTGGGGGGCCGCACGCGGGTGGAGGAGGCAGCGGCGGGGACGGCCACTTCGTAGAGGTTGGCCAGGGTCTCATCCACGGCGTGGAAGTTCTGCTGGACGACCGCATCACCCTTCTTGCCGTAGGTCTTCTTGATGGCCTTCTTGATCTGGGCGATGGCCTCCTCGCGGGGCAGCACGCCGGAGATGGCGAAGAAGCAGGTCTGCATGATGGTGTTGATGCGCACGCCCATGCCGGTGTTCTTGGCCACTTCGTAGGCATCGATGACGTAGAACTTCAGCTGCTTGCTGGCGATGGCTTCCTGCACTTCCTGGGGCAGGGTCTCCCACACGGCATCCTTGCCGTAGGGGGTGTTCAGCAGGAAGGTGGCACCGTGCACCGCCGTCTCGAGCATCTCGTACTTCTCGAGGAAGCTGGTCTGGTGGCAGGCGATGAAGTTGGCCTTGGTCACCAGGTAGGCGCTGCGGATGGGGCGGGGCCCGAAGCGCAGGTGGCTGATGGTGATGGCACCGGACTTCTTGGAGTCGTAGACGAAGTAGCCCTGGCCGAAGTTGGGGGTCTCCTCGGCGATGATCTTGATGGAGTTCTTATTGGCACCCACGGTGCCGTCAGCGCCCAGGCCGTAGAAGAGGGCGCGGGTCACATCGGCCGGCTCCACATCGAAGCTGGCGTCGTAGGGCAGGGAGGTGTGGCTGACGTCGTCCACGATGCCGATGGTGAAGCTGTTCTTCGGCTGGTCCTTCTCCAGGTTCTCGTACACGGCCTTGACCATGGCCGGGGTGAACTCCTTGGAGGAGAGGCCGTAGCGGCCGCCCACGATCTTCGGGTTGAGGGTGGTGTAGCCCTGCTCCCGGCCCTCGTGCAGGGCGGCGATGACTTCCAGGTGCATGGGCTCGGCGGGAGCACCCGGCTCCTTGCAGCGGTCCAGCACGGCCAGCTTCTTGACGGAGGCGGGCAGGGCGCGGACGAACTCGGGAATGGCGAAGGGCCTGAACAGCCGGACCTTCAGGACGCCGATCTTCTCACCCTGCTTGAGGGCGTGCTCGACGTACTCGTGGGTGGTGTCGCAGCCGGAGCCCATGATGATGACGACGCGCTCGGCCTCGGGGTGCCCGTAGTAGTCGTAGAGGCGGTAGTTGCGGCCGGTGAGCGCACCGAAGCGGTCCATCTCCTGCTGCACGATGGCGGGGCAGGCGGCGTAGTAGGCGTTGCAGGCCTCGCGGGCCTGGAAGAAGGTGTCCGGGTTCTGGGCCGTGCCGCGAATGACCGGGGCGTCGGGGGTCAGGGCCAGGGTGCGGAACTGGGCGACGAGCTCGTCGGGCACCATGTGGCGGAGGTCCTCGTCGGTGAGGATCTCGATCTTGGCGACCTCGTGGCTGGTGCGGAAGCCGTCGAAGAAGTGCAGGAAGGGGATGCGGGCCTTCAGGGTCGCGGCGTGGCAGATGGCGGCGAAGTCATGGGCCTGCTGCACGCTCTCGGAGCTCAGCATGGCGAAGCCGGTCATGCGGCAGGACATCACGTCGGAGTGGTCGCCGAAGATGCTCAGGGCGTGGGTGGCCAGGGTGCGGGCGCTGACGTGCATGCAGAAGGGCGTCAGCTCGCCGGCGATCTTGTACATGTTCGGGATCATCAGGAGCAGGCCCTGGGACGCCGTGAAGGTCGTGGTGAGGCTGCCGGCCTGGAGGGCGCCGTGGACCGCGCCAGCGGCGCCGCCCTCGGACTGCATCTCGATGACCGAGGGGATGGTCTTCCAGACGTTCATCTTCCCCTGGGAGCTCCACTCATCCGCCCACTCGCCCATGTTGGAGGAGGGCGTGATGGGATAGATGGCGATGACCTCGCTGAGGCGATGGGCGACCGAGGCGGTGGCCTCGTTGCCATCCAGGGTCTTCATGACACGCTTGCTCATGGTGCACTCCTTCCGGGCTGTTCGGACGGACCCGGGGTTTAGGTATCAGGACAGGTATCCGACCCGTTTATGATACATGATGAATAGGTCAAGTTCGATACATTACTGCTGTCAAGATGCGGACACAGCCTCGCCCATGAGGCGCTTCTGGATGGCCGCAGCTGCGCGGCGACCCTGGCCCATGGCCAGGATGACGGTGGCGCCACCGGTGATGACGTCGCCTCCGGCATAGACACCGGGAATGGTGGTCTCGCCGGTTTCCTCGTCCACCACCACCACCCCGCCCTTGAGGGTCTTGAGGCCCTTTTCGGTCATGGCGATGAGGGGGTTCACGTCGAAGCCCAGGGCCACCACGAGGGTCTCGCAGGGGATCATGATGCGTTCGTCGGTCATCTTGGGGCTGCGGCGGCCATCGGGGCCGGGCTCGCCCAGCTCCATCACGGCGCACTCGGCGTGGGTCATCCAGCCCTTTTCATTGCCATGGAGCTGCACGGGAGTGGTGAGGAACTTGAACTCGACTCCCTCCTCGTGCGCGTGCTCGAGCTCCTCGCCGCGGGCGGTGCTCTCCTTGATGGTGCGGCGGTAGACGATGGTCACATGCTCGGCACCCATGCGGCGGGCGGCACGGGCGGCGTCCATGGCGGTGTTGCCAGCGCCCACGATGATGACATTCTTCCCGACGGTCACGGGGGTGCCGTAGTTCGGGAAGAGGTCGGCGCGCATGAGGTTGATGCGGGTGAGGAACTCGTTGGCGGTGTAGACGCCCTTGAACTCTTCGCCAGGGATACCGGTCATCTTGGGCAGGCCAGCGCCGGTGCCCATGAAGATGGCATCGTTGTCCTTGCGGAGGTCTTCGAGGGTCATGCTGCGGCCCACCAGGGTGTTCATGACGAAGGTCACGCCCAGGCGGCGGAGGGTGTCCACTTCCTGGTCCACGATCTTGTTGGGCAGGCGGAACTCAGGGATGCCGTAGAGCATCACGCCGCCGGGCTTGTGGAAGGCGTCATAGACCGTGACGCTGTGGCCCTTCTTGACCAGCTCGCCGGCCACGGTGAGGCCCGCAGGGCCGGCACCGATGACGGCCACCTTCTTGCCGGTGGGGGGCTCGATGGGGGGCAGCTCGGTGGAGCCCAGCATGGAGTCCGCCGCGAAGCGCTCCAGGCGGCCGATGGAGACGGGCTGGCCCTTGATGCCGATGACGCACTTGATCTCGCACTGCTTTTCCTGCGGGCAGACGCGGCCGCAGACGGAGCCGAGGGAGGAGCTCTGCTTGATGATGCGGGCCGCGCCCTGGGCGTTGTCCCGGACGATCTCCATGAGGAAGGAGGGAATGTCGATGCTCACGGGGCAGCCATCGATGCAGGCGGGGTGCTTGCACATGATGCAGCGGGCGGCCTCCAGCTTGGCCTGCTCGGCGGAGAGCCCGAGGCTCACCTCGTCGAAGTTGCACACCCGCAGCTCAGGCGGCTGGCAGGCCATCTCCTGGCGGGGGATCTTCATCTTCTGGCTGGGCTTGATGGTCTCGAGGGAGAGGTTCTTCCAGTCCAGGTCGGTGACGGGCTCATTGAGGTACTGGGAGTAGTCCACGGGGCCCGTGGCGGCCACGCGGCCGATCTTGCAGTCCTCGGGGCTGCAGGCGTCCTTCTCCTCGGCCTTGTACCAGTCCTGCCGCATGCGCAGCATGTTGAAGTCCACCTTGTGGCCGTCGAAGTCGGGGCCGTCGAAGCAGGCGAACTTGACCTCGCCACCCACGCTCACGCGACAGCCACCGCACATGCCGGTGCCGTCCACCATGAGGGCGTTGAGGCTCACCAGGGTGAAGATGTCGTGGGGCTTCGTCAGGTCGGCGACGGCGCGCATCATGGGCAGGGGGCCCACGGCGACCACCTGGGCGACGGGCTCCCGGGCGATGATGTCCTTGAGGGCGTCGGTGACCAGGCCCTTGCGGCCCAGGCTGCCGTCGTCTGTGGTGACGATGAGCTCGGCGGAGGCGGCACCCAGCTCATCGGCCAGGAGGACGCGCTCAGCGCTGCGGCCACCCAGGATGGTGATGACCCGGCGGCCCTTGGCGTGGAGCTCCTCGGCAGCGGGCAGGATGGCGGCGGAACCGTAGCCACCGGCCATCAGAACGATGGTGCCTTCCTCCACGAGCTCGGTGGGGGCGCCCATGGGGCCAGCCACGGCGAAGAGGCGGTCGCCCGCGCTCAGCTTGCCCATGGCCTGGGTGGTGGAGCCCACTTCCTGCATGATGAAGTGGATGTAGCCCTTCCGGGCGTCGCCGCCGGCCAGGGTGAGGGGGATGCGCTCGCTCTCGGGGAAGGGAGCGACCATGAAGAACTGGCCGGGCTTGCGGCCCCGGGCCACCTGGGGGGCCTGCACGATGAAGGACCAGGTCTCAGGGGCGACCAGCTTCTTCTCGAGGATCAGGTAGCCGTCCTGGGTCTCGGCGTCGGAGCAGTAGAGGGAGCGGCCCTTGAGCAGGGGCAGCATGAGGTATTCCTCGGCCTCGATGTGGTCCTGGATCAGGTCCACCAGGCGCTGGCCCAGGAGGGTGAGGGAGCGGGGGGAGCGGACCTGGCCCTCGTTGATCTCGGCCAGCAGCTGCAGGTTCAGGTCCCACATCTGGCGGTGGTCTTCATGGAGGCGCTGGTAGAGGGCCTCGGCGCCGAGCTCCTCCAGGAGGGGGAAGAGCTCCCGCTCCTCGGCCTCGTTGTGGGGCCTCAGGACCTCGTAGATCCAGCGGGCTCCCTGGTCGACACCAACCCAGTCCGAGGCCGCCAGGGCATCGGCCAGGCGCTTCAGGCGGCTCAGGGCCTCTTCGTGCGTCGCATGCCAGTTGGGCGTGGGCAGATTACCGGAACGGATCGCCTGAATGGACGAGTCGGACATGGATGCCTCCAGATCCGTCCAGCATGGGATATCCCGCCTGCAAATTCTCTGTCTAAAAACCTATATGGGGCCGGTTGTGACCCTTGCCACATGGCCCCAGAGCAGTGGTGCTGCGGCCCTATGGAACTGAATCCAGCGGGCTTCAGGCCGTCCCGTAGCCACTCCTAGCGGCGCTGGAGGACCTCCCGGACTTTCCCGGCCAGTTCGCGGATGCGGAAGGGCTTCTGGAGGAACCCGTCCGGGGGCAGGTCCACCAGGGATTCCAGGGATTCCCTCTGGGTGTACCCGCTGGTGAGCAGGACCCGGGTGCCGGGAGCCAGGGTGCGGATGCGCCGGAAGGCCTCGGCCCCCCCCATCCGGGGCATGGTCATGTCCAGGAGGACCAGGTCCACGGGCTCCAGGCCGGCCTCGAAGAACTCCACAGCCTCCAGTCCATCCCGGGCCTCCAGGACCCGGTAGCCCAGCCCCTGCAGGGCCCCCCGGGCCAGGTCCCGGATGATGCTCTCGTCGTCCACCACCAGCACCGTCCCTGAGACAGGCTCATCCACCTCGGGCGGGGGAAGGGGGACCGGGAGGGCCGCCTTGGAGGCTGGAAAGAGCAGGGTGAAGGTGGTGCCCTTGCCGGGCCGGCTGTGGACCCGGAGGCCGGCGTGGTGCCCCCGGACGATGCCGAGCATGGCCGAGAGCCCGAGGCCCCGGCCGGTGAACTTGGTGGTAAAGAAGGGGTCGAAGATGCGGCCGATGGTCTCCGCATCCATCCCGCAGCCGTCGTCCTCCACGTCCAGGCGAACGTAGGTGCCCGGTTCCAGGACCTGCCCTGGGAAGTCTGCGGCCAGGTCCGCCCGGGTGGAGGTTATCGCCCGGGTGCGCAGGGTCACGGTGCCCGGGCGGTCCCCGATGGCCTCTGAGGCGTTGATGACCAGGTTCATCACCACCTGCTGGAACTGGGCGCTGTCAGCTTCCACCGCCGGCAGGCCGGGCTGCAGGAAGGTGCTGATGGAGACCTTCTTGGAGATCGAGACGGCCAGCAGGTCGCCCAGCTCCAGGATGATGGTGTTCAGGTCGATGGGTTGGATGGCGAAGTGGGCCTTGCCGGCGTAGGCCAGCAGCTGCCGAGCCAGGTCCGAGCCGCGCTGAGTGGTGGCCTCGATGCGCTGGAGGGCGGCCTGGAGCACCGGGTGGTCATGGACCAGGCTCTTGGCGACCTCGGCGTTCCCCAGGATGGCCGTGAGCAGGTTGTTGAAGTCATGGGCAATGCCCCCGGCCAGCACGCCCAGGCTCTCCAGCTTCTGGGCCTGGCGGAGGGCGCTCTCGGCCTGGCGGCGCTCGGTGATGTCATCGGCCTGGAAGATGGCCCCGATGAAGCGGCCCTCCTCGTCCCGCAGGGCCGTGTTGTACCAGTCGCACAGGATCCGCTGGCCCCCGGGAGGGGTGTGCTCGAGGGTGGTGCGGGTGCCGCTCTCGGCGGCCAGGAGGTTCCGGCGCACGTCCACCGGGTCGGTCTCCTGGCTCGGAGGCAGCAGGTCCAGGGGGTCCCGCCCCAGGGCCTCCGCCTGGGTGTACCCGAAGAGGCGCTCGGCCGCCGGGTTCCAGGCCTGGATGCGGAAGGCGGCGTCCGTCTCGATCACCGCCAGGGGGGTATGGGCCCGGTGGCTGGCGTTCCGCTGGACCGCTTCGAAGAGGGAGGCGTTCATGTCCTGGGCCAGTTCCAGGGCCCGCAGCCGGGTCCCCGCCAGGGACCAGACTCCGGCGGCGAGACCGAGGCTGACCACGATGCCGCCCAGGAGCAGGGTCAGGGGCAGGCGGCGAGTCGGATCCTGGTAGAACGCGGGTCGGAGGGCGTAGCGGAGCTGCCAGGTGTGCCCCCCGGCCTCGAGGGTGTGCAGGGCCACCGGCTGTTTCCCGGCGGGCCAGTCGGGGCTGGCGAAGAGGGGGGTGGGGCTGGAGGCATCGGTCACCTCCAGCGTCAGGCCCGGGTCTTGGCCCCGGAGAGTCTCGGCCAGGAAGGGCTGGGTCAGGAGGGTGGTCACAATCCATCCCCGGGGAGCGCCGGCGTCGTCCCGCAGACGGACGGGGACGAGGAAGGCCAGGGCGCTTCGGGAGCTTCCGGTTGGGCCGACGGAGAATACCTCAGAGAGGCCGGGGCGGCCCTCGGTGGCCGTCCCTTGGGCGGCGTCGCGCAGGGCTTTGATGGCCCCTGCATCCAGGCCGGGTACCAGAATGGCCTCCTCCCCGGACTGGCAGAGCTCGGTGATCAGGCGGGTCCGGCGGGGGCCCGGGGCTGAGGCATCGAGGCGTCCGGCCAGGTGGGGGTGAGCCCGGAGGTAGCGCCCGAGGCCCTGGGCTTCCACCTCCCGGATGAAGGCGAGGTCCACGAGGCCGGGCTGCCGGGCAGGCAGGTCCAGGCTGTCCACGAAGGCTCGCCACTCCAGGGGCGAAGGCGGGACCCCGTCCGCAAAGACGCCCCGGACGTTTTGGGCCAGGTCCTCCCAGCGCCCCAGGCGGTTGGCCAGGTGCAGGCGGGTCTGAGTTACATAGCGATCGAGGCGGTCCTGGTCCCGCAGCCTCTGGTTGTGCAGGGCCGTGAGCCAAGCCACCAGGGTGGCTCCCAGGCTCACCGCCAGCACAGCCAGGGCCAGGACCCAGGGCCCCGGGGGGCGGGTCTGGCGCACTTCCTTGATGGCTGTGGGTGCGGGCATGGTCGGCTCGAAGTCGGACCATGGTAGCCCCTTTGGGCGGCGGCACCCCCCCTGCGGTAGTCTGGGGTCTGCCGGAGGCGCCGCTTTGGACCTGTTTGATGATTTCCTGCCCTATGCCCAGGGCTGCCTGAAGCACCCCTCCGAGCGGGCCCGTCTGGCCGCCATCCTCCTCCAGTGGAGCGAGCGCTGGAAGGGAAAGCACCGGGTGTTCGACATCTCCCGCAGCCACCACGGCGCCTTCCTCCACTTCAACCAGCTCCTGGAAGGCAAGTGGGTTCAGGCCTTCACCTTCGTGGCCACCCGCCGAGAGGGCGTCTGCCTCCGGGGCCCCGAGCCGGACCGGGTGCGGAAGAGCCACAAGCTGCGGCGCAACCCACTCAATGCGGCACCCCTGGACACCCTGTTCGAGGCCTGGTCCCTGCACCCCGAGGCCCGGCCCGCCGGCCATGCGGTGGAGTTCTTCCTGGAAGAGACCCCGGACGACGTGTGGGCCGCCTGCCTCGCCGAGGTGCTCCAGCACCTGGGGGCCTGACCCGGCGAATCGCTCTAGACCCTTGCAACGGGCCGGGATATCCGGCAGAGTGTCAGGACTGCCATGTCCATCTTCCGCCGCTATTTCCTCTTTAGCTTTCGCACCCCGGGTGCGAGGCCGAGCGGCGTCTAGAACCAACACCGCTGCTGCCATCGCCCCCGAGACCTCACGGCTCGGGGGCTTCGCTTTGGGGCCCCCATGACCCAGTCCGATCCGACAACCCTCGCCAGCCTCCGCCAGGCCATCGACGCCGTGGACGACCAGGTGCTGGCCCTGCTGAACCAGCGGGCCCGTTACGCCTCCGAGGTGGGGCGCATCAAGTCCGCCGCCGCACCGGAGGCCCTCTTTCACGCGCCCCGGCGGGAGCGGGAAGTGCTCAGCCGCCTCGAGGCAGCCAACCCCGGACCCTTTCCCTCCACCGCCGTGCGGACGGTGTTCCAGGAGGTGATGAGTGCCTGCCTCAGCCTGGAGAAGCCGCTCCGGGTGGCCTTCCTGGGGCCCGAGGGGACCTTCACCCACCTGGCGGCGCGGCACCAGTTCGGCGGCTCCACCCAGGCCCTGCCCCAGGGCACCATCGCCGGCGTGTTTCAGGCGGTGGAGCGGCAGCGGGCGGACTACGGCGTGGTGCCCGTGGAGAACGCCACCGAGGGGGCCGTGGAGTCCACCCTGGACGCCTTTCTGGACAGTCCCGTGCGCATCTGCGGCGAGATCGTCCTGCCGGTGGATCAGGCGCTGCTCCTGCGGCCCGGTCTGGACCTGGGGGCGGTGCGCCGGGTGTACTCGCACCCTCAGGCCCTGGGCCAGTGCCGTCGGTGGCTGGACGCCCACCTGAGCCACGCCGACCGCATCGAGGCCGCCTCCACCTCTGAGGCTGCCCGCCTGGCTCATGAAGACGCCGAGGGTGCGGCCGTGGCACCCGAGCTGGCGACGGCCTTCTTCGGCCTCCGGGTGGTGGAGACCAAGATCCAGGACCTGGCGGCCAATGCCACCCGCTTCCTGGTGCTGGGGCAGAAGGGCCCCGAGCCCACGGGCCGGGACCGCACCACCCTGCTGGCCATGGCCCAGGACGGTCCCGGTGCCCTCCTGCACCTGCTGGAGCCCCTGGCCCGGCGGGGCCTGAACCTCAGCCGCATCCAGAGCCGCCCCACCCGGCGCAAGCTCTGGGAGTACGCCTTCTTCCTCGAGCTGGAAGGCCACGCAGGGGACCCGGCCATGGCCGAGGCCCTCGAAGAGCTGCGGGGCGTCTGTGCCTCGCTCAAGATCCTGGGCAGCTATCCCCAGGCCCCCACGGAAGGTGTGAAATGACCACGATGACCTGGACCCCTGAGACCTGGCGGCA
>CAITBU010000135.1 GCA_903890595.1 uncultured Holophagaceae bacterium
TGCTTCGCCCTAGGAACCGCCACCTTCCTGCTCATGGGGGGCGTCTGCACCCGGGCCTGCGGGTTCTGTAGCATCCAGAGCGGGCAACCCGAGGCACTGAACCCATTGGAGCCCCAGGAGACCGCCGAGCGCGTGGCGGCGCTGAACCTCCGCTTCGCCGTGCTCACCTCGGTGAACCGGGATGACCTGCCGGATGGCGGGGCGGCCCACTTCGCCGAGACCATCCTGGCCATCCGCCGCCGCAACCCGGGCGTCGGCGTGGAGGTGCTGGTGCCGGACTTCCTAGGTGACCTGGAGGCCGTGGCCCGCGTGGTTGCGGCGGGTCCCGAGGTGTTCAACCACAACACCGAGACCGTTCCCAGCCTGTACAAGGAGGTGCGGCCCGCCGGACGCTTCGAGCGCAGCCTGGCCGTGCTCCGCCACGCCAAAACCCTGGGCACCGCTCTCTACGGCCCCGGCTTCCGCACCAAGAGCGGCCTCATGCTGGGCCTCGGTGAGACCGAGGCGGAGCTGTTGACCACCTTCCAGGCCCTCGTGGCGGTGGGTGTGGACATCCTCACACTGGGCCAGTACCTGCGGCCCACGCGCCACCAGCTGCCCGTGAAGCGCTATCTCCCCCCGGAGGAATTCGAGGCCCTGGCTGAGCAGGCCCGGGCCCTGGGCTTCCGCACCGTCCACGCCGGCCCCATGGTGCGCTCCAGCTACCACGCCGAAGAGGTGGCAGCCCAGGGCTGATCAGCCCCGGCGGGGCTCCACCACGATGGCTGCGGGCTCCGAAGGACAAGCAAAGACACACAGGCCGCACCCCGTGCAGAACGCACTGTCCACCACGGGATGGCCGTAGGGCTCACCGTCTGCGGGGGGCGCCAGGCGCAGGGCCTCGTCGGGGTAGGGGCAGCGGTCCACGCAGATGCGGCAGTCCCGGGGCTCCCGATCCTCGGTGGCCCAGGTGACACAGAGGGCCTGCTTCACCCGGGCCGTGCCCATGCGCACAGCCTTGGGCCCTTCCAACACCGTGCCATCGGCACGGACCAGCCGGGGCCAGATCAGAGCATTGTCCTCACACTCCGCGATGCAGGGCAGGGTGGTGCAGAGGAAGCAGGGGATGGCCCGGGGGTCGATGTAGGGCGTCCGCAGGGCCAGGCCCGCCGTGGCGGGTGCCTTGAGGATGGCGTTCTCGGGACAGGCCCGGATGCACTTGTCGCAGCGGGTGCACTGGGTGAGGAACTCGAACTCGTCCAGGGCCCCAGGCGGGCGCAGCAGCTTCGGCCCCAGGCTGGTCACGGCATCGTCCACCCGATTGGCCACGAACCCGGCAAACAGGGTCCCCAGGGACTTGAAGAAGTCCCCGCGCTCCTGGGGTTCGTCGAGCTTCTTCGCCATAGGCCTACATCAGCCCCAGGACTCGCAAGGCGGGCCAGAGGGTGCCCCACAGCACGGGGTCGAAGCCCAGGGTCAGCACCGCCGCCCGGCCATCCGCCGTGATCTCGGCATGGGCCAGGAGCTCGGGGCTCACCGCCACCTCCCGGGAGCTGGGTGGGGCCTCCACCCACTTCACACCGGTGGGGGCGTCCTTCTTGGCCAGGGCGGCGCCATCCTGGGCCCGCACCTGGAGCACCAGCAGGTCGCCATGGAAGGAGGGGATGCGGATCTCCAGCAGGCGGCCCTTGCCGACCACTGGGGGCACCGGCACCATCTCGAAGGCCTGGCGGTAGCCCAGCAGTTTCTCGTCGGGATCCTCGCCGTTGAGGACGGACAAGGTCTGCGCCACCAGGCCATCCAGGCCCCGGTCGCCGAGCCACGCAATGGAACGGAGGTGAACACCGCCCACCTCGCCCACGTTGCTGAGCAGGGACGGCACCTGGGCCAGCACCTGCTCCAGGGCGGGTCGCCCCCGCAGGATCCGTGCGCCGGCGGGCCAAGCACCAGCCAGGGGCAGCGGCTCTGCCGCCGGATCAGGCTCGGGGCGGAGGTCCAGGATTCGTCCAGGGAAGGCCGACACCAGGGCTGGGTCCGGGGTCGCCACCAGGATCACCACATCCATGCCCTCCAGCAGGGCAGGGTCGGGGGCGAAGACCACCAGGTCCCCCTCTTCCTCGGCCACGGTGAGGGCACCGACTGACAGGGGTACCACCGAGGCATCGCGGGCCTCGAGGGCACCCACCAGCTCCCGGCCCAACAGTGTCTGGGCACCGATTACGGCGAGTTTCAACATGTCACAACCCCTCAATTCCGTTTTTCACCTAAACAACCGACACCTACACCCGCACTGGGGCTGAGTCTGCGGGTACATGGTCCTGAAGCGCCTGGGCTACGGGGCCCGCGAGGAACTGGCGCACCTGCTCACCGGCCCGGCCCGTGAAGCGGTTGGCATCCAGCAGGCTGGTGAGCTCGGCTTCGGTCATGGCCCAGGCGGGATCGGCCGCGAGCAACGTCAGCAGCTCGTTGGGGCGACCTTCGGCCTTGATGCGGCGACCAGCTTCCAGCGCCGAGACCCGGAAGCGCTCGTGCAGGTCCTGGCGGTCCCCGCCCCGCTTCACGGCCTCCATAAGCAGGACCTCGGCGGCCATGAAGGGCAGCTCCTGGGCGAGGCGGGCCTCGATCATCCGGGGATAGACCACCAGGCCCGAGGCGACATTGCGGCACAGGACCAGGATGGCGTCCACGGCCATGAGGCCCTGGCTGAGGGTGAGGCGGCGGTGGGCGCTGTCATCCAGGGTCCGCTCCATCCACTGGGTGGCACTGGTCTGATAGGTCGAGGGCATGAGGCCGAGGACGAAGCGGGCCAGGCTGTTGATGCGCTCCGAGCGCATGGGGTTGCGCTTGTAGGGCATGGCGCTGGAGCCGATCTGCTGGGTCTCGAAGGGCTCTTCGACCTCCTTGAGGTGCTGGAGCAGGCGCATGTCACAGGCGAACTTGGAGGCCGAGGCAGCGATGCCGCAGAGCACCTGGCCGATGCGGTCCTCCAGCTTGCGGGTGGCGGTCTGGCCCGAGACGGGAATGGCCGGGAAGCCCACCTTCTCGCAGAAGCGCTGCTCCAGGGCTTCTACCTTGGCACCGTCGCCGTCGAACAGCTCCAGGAAGCTGGCCTGGGTCCCCGTGGTGCCCTTGATGCCGCGCACCGGGGTGGTCCGAACCAGGTGGTCGAGGTCCTCCAGGTCCAGCAGCAGGTCCTGAATCCAGAGGCAGGCCCGCTTGCCAACGGTGGTGGGCTGGGCCGGCTGGAAGTGCGTGAAACCCAGGGTCGCCTGGTCCTGCCACTGGGCCGCAAAGGCCCCCAGGGCGGCAATCAGGTCCTGGATGCGCCGCCGCAACAGACTCAGGGCCTCCTGGGCGATGAGGAGGTCGCCGTTGTCAGTAACGAAGCAGCTGGTCGCACCCAAGTGGATGACGGGGCGGGCGCCCGGGGCCTGCTCGCCCCAGGCGTGGATGGCGGCCATGACGTCGTGGCGCAGGGCGGCCTCGTGGCGGGCGATGGTGGGCAGGTCCACCGCATCCTGGGTGGCGCGCAGCTCCTGGAGCTGAGCCGCCGTGATGGGCAGTCCCTGGTCGGCCTCGGCCTCGGCCAGGGCCACCCAGAGCCGCCGCCAGACGCGCTGCCGGTAGAGCGGAGAGAGCAGGCGCACCATGGCTTTGCTGGCGTAGCGGCTGGCCAGGGGGTGCTCGAAGCGCTCCAGCTCGGGGCCCTCGTGGGGGGGAAGGAAAGACATGGGAACTCCGTGCCTCCAGTGTCGCATGGCCGAAGGACTGTGATCCCGCTCACGAAGAGGGCCCATTTGCAGCGACTGGCCGCGGCTAGGATAGGGGCATCCCTGGGAGTCCTCGCCATGTATGAAGTGATCCGAACCTCTGATCCCGCCGTGTTTCAGGCCCTCGAGCTCGAGGTCCAGCGGCAGCGGCATCACCTCGAGCTGATCGCCTCTGAGAACTACGCCTCCCGCGCCGTCATGCAGACCATGGGCTCGCACTTCACCAACAAGTACGCCGAGGGCTACCCCGGAAAGCGCTACTACGGCGGCTGTGGGCAGGTCGACATCATCGAGAACCTGGCCCGCGACCGGGCCAAGCAGATCTTCGGGGCGGAGCACGCCAATGTGCAGCCCCACAGCGGCGCCCAGGCCAACATGGCCGTCTACCTCGCGGCCCTCAAGCCAGGCGACACGGTGCTTGGGCTGGACCTCGCCCACGGCGGCCACCTCACCCACGGGCATCCCCTGAACAGCTCGGGCATCCTGTACAACTTCATCCCGTATCACGTCCGCCAGGAGGACGAGCGGGTGGACATGGACGAGGTCCGCAGCCTCGCCCTCCAGCACCGCCCCAAGATGATCGTGGTGGGGGCCTCGGCCTACAGCCGCACCTGGAACTTCCCCCTCTTCCGCCAGATCTGCGACGAGGTTGACGCCCTGCTCATGGTGGACATGGCCCACATCGCGGGCCTCGTGGCCACGGGCCACCACCCCAGCCCGGTGCCCCATGCGGACTTCGTGACCACCACCACCCACAAGACCCTGCGGGGGCCTCGCGGGGGCTTCATCCTGTGTAAGTCCCAGTTTGCCAAGGATATAGATAGGGCACTATTCCCTGGCGTCCAGGGCGGCCCCCTCATGCACATCATTGCGGCGAAGGCTGTGGCCCTGCATGAAGTCATGCAGCCGGAGTTCAAGGCCTACAGTGGCCAGGTGATCCGCAATGCCCACGCCCTCGCCAAGGGCCTCCAGGAGCGCGGCTGGCGCATTGTCAGTGGCGGCACTGATAACCACCTTTTTCTGGTTGACTTACGTGACCACGGCCTCCTGGGCAACGAGGCTGAGCAGTGCCTCCACCGGGCGGGCATGACCACCAACAAGAACGGCATCCCCTTCGATCCCAATCCCCCCATGAAGCCCTCCGGCGTGCGCCTGGGCTCCCCCGCCCTGACCACCCGCGGCATGAAGGAGGAGGAGATGGACCACATCGCCCGCTTCTTCGACCTGACCCTGCGCCACCGGGCCGACGAGAGCACCTTCGCCCGGGTCCGCCAGGAGGTCTTCCACCTCACGGACCAGTTCCCTATTCCGGAGTAGGTCCCGACCAAGCATTGGACTGCAGCCAAAACGCCTTGCGTTTTGGCTGTATGTTTTTTAGGGGTGGTCATGGAGCCAGATGGGCTGTTTGTCTATGGGACGCTGCGCGAGGGTGGCGCGAACCACGCCTGGTTGCTGCGGACCCACCCGGAGGGGCTCTGCCGAGCCTGGACGGGAGGGCGGCTGTTTCAGATCCCTGCCGGCTATCCAGCCCTGGTCTCCCTGCCTCCGCCCCCGGACCCACCCGGTGCCCCCGGTTGGGTCCGGGGTGAATTCGTGGGCTACGAGGACCCCACTGACCTGGAGCAGGCCCTGGCAGACTTGGATCCCCTGGAGGGGGTTGAAGAGGGCTTGTTCACCCGCGAGGTGATCCCCCTGGTCCTCGAAGGAGGGCGCTCCTGCTGGGCTTGGGCCTATGTGTTCCATGTGGAACGCCTCCCGAGGTTAAGTCGGGAGGCGGTCGAAATTCCGAGCGGGGACTGGGGAGCCTACCTGTAGGTCAAGCCCAAGCTAGAGGCCCAAGGAGGGCTGCTCACCACTCTCGTCAGGACCTGGGTGGGCCAGCTCGATCTCCGGCAGGTCATCTTCCTCGTCCAGGGCCATGGCGCTGGCATCGATCTTGGCCAGACCCACCACCCGGTCATCGGCGCTGGCGAGCTTGAGCAGGCTCACGCCCTGCGCGGCTCGACCTGTCTTCCGGACCTCATCGATGAGGAAGCGGATGACCATGCCCTCCTGGCTGATGAGGAGGCAGCCTTCGCCGGGCTTGACGAGCTTGAAGCCCACCACGCGGCCGTTGCGGACCCCAGCCCGGATGTTGATGACACCCGTGCCACCCCGACCCTGGAGCCGGTAGTGCTGGAGCATGCTCTGCTTGCCGAAGCCCTTTTCGCACACGGTGAGCAGCCGGCCATGGTCCTCGGTGCTCTTGTCGGGTTCCACGCCTTCCGGCAGGTCCGGCAGGGCGTCCGCCACTTCCATGTCCACAATGTTGTCGCCCTTGGCCAACTTCATGCCGCGCACGCCCGTGGTGGCACGACCTGTGGCCCGGACATCCTCCTCAGAGAAGCGGATGGCCTTGCCCAGGGCCGTGGCCAGGACAATCTGCTGCTGGCCCGTGGAGCGGCGCACCGCCACCAGGCTGTTGTCGTCGTCAATGTTGAGGGCGATGAGACCATTGGCGCGGATGTTGGCGTAGGCCGCCAGGCTGCTGCGCTTCACGGTGCCGTCGCTGGTGGCAAACACCAGGCACTCCCCCTCAGGGAAGTCCCGGATGGCCATGAGCGTGACCACACTCTCCCCATCCTTCAGGGAGATGAGGTTCCGGATGTGCTTGCCCCGGGTGGAGGCGGCGGCTTCCGGTAGGTCGTAAACCTTGAGTGCGTAGACAATGCCCTTATCCGTGAAGGCCATGAGGGTGTCGTGAGCCTTGGTGATGAAGAGCTGCTCGACGAAGTCCTCGTCCTTGGTCTTCATGCCGACCTTGCCCTTGCCCCCGCGGCGCTGGCGGCGGTAGGCGTTCAGGTCGGTCCGCTTGATGTAGCCGGCCTTGGACATGGTGACGACCATGGGATCGTCGGGGACCACGTCCTCCATCCGGATCTCGCCGGTGTAGCCGACGATCTCGGTGCGGCGATCGTTGCCGAACTGCTCTGCCACCTGCTGCAGCTCTTCTTTGATGACCTTGAGCAGGAGCTCCTCGCTGGCCAGGATGGCCCGGAGTTTGGCGAGGATCTTCTCGATCTCGGCCAGCTCTTCCAGGATCTTGTCCCGCTCCAGGCCTGTGAGGCGCTGGAGACGCATGTCCAGGATGGCCTGGGCCTGCTTGTCTGATAGGCAGAGGCCGGGGTCCTTCTTGAGGGCTGCGGCGGCGGCAAAGGCACCCGCCATGAGGCCCGCCTTGGCATCCTCGGGGTTCTTGGCGGCGCGGATCAGCTTGATGACTGCATCCAGGTGGTCCAGGGCGATCTTGAGGCCCATGAGGATGTGGTGCCGGTCTTCGGCCTTCCGGAGCTGGAAGAGGGTGCGGCGGGTGACCACCTCGCGGCGGAAGCCGATAAACTCCTGCAGGATCTCCCGGAGGGTGCAGACCCGGGGCTGCCCATTGACGATGGTCAGCATGGTGATGGGGAAGCTGTTCTGAAGCTGGGTCTGCTGGTAGAGCTGGTTGAGCACGATGTCGCTGGGCTCGTTCTTCTTTAGCTCCACCACCAGGCGGATGCCTTCCCGGTCGCTCTCATCGCGCAAGTCACTGATACCATCGATCTTCTTCTCTCGAACAAGCTCGGCAATCTTCTCGATGAGGGTGGACTTGTTGACCTGGTAGGGCAGCTCGGTGAAGACAATCTGCTCCCGATCGCCAGCCCTGCGAATCTGCTCAACGTGGGACTTGGCGCGCACCACACAGCGGCCACGGCCCGTGCGGTAGGCGTCCACCACACCCTCGGTGCCCAGCATGAGGCCACCACCGGGGAAGTCGGGGCCCTTGACGTGGGCCATGAGGCCATCGAAGCCGGTCTCCGGGTGCTCGATCAAGGTGACCAGGGCCGCGCAGCACTCCCGCAGGTTGTGGGGCGGGATGCTGGTGGCCATGCCCACGGCGATGCCCTGGGAGCCGTTGACCAGCAGGTTCGGGAAGCGGGCGGGCAGGACGAGGGGTTCCTCCATGCTGCCGTCGTAGTTGGGGCCGAAGTCCACCGTGTCCTGGTCGATGTCACCCATCAGCTCGTTGGCGAGCCGAGACAGGCGAGCCTCGGTGTAGCGCATGGCCGCTGCGGAATCACCATCGATGGAGCCGAAGTTCCCCTGGCCATCCACCAACACGTGGCGCATGGAAAAGGGCTGGGCCATACGGACCAAAGTGTCGTAGATGGCTGAGTCGCCATGGGGATGGTACTTACCCATCACATCACCCACGGTGCGGGCGGACTTCTTGTAGGCCCGGTTCCACTCGTTGCCTGATTCCTTCATGGCGAACATGACCCGGCGATGCACCGGCTTGAGGCCATCCCGGACGTCGGGCAGGGCCCGGCCGACGATGACACTCATCGCATAGTCCAGATAGGACTTGCGCATCTCTTTTTCGATTTCCAGGGGTTCGATACGGTTCTGGGTCATGGTCTCTCGTTACACAGGAATCGGCCGTTGGCCGATTCCTGTGTTGATACAAATGAAAGGGATTTACAGGGCTGGATCATTAGGGTTCCACGTGGAACAGTTCTGGGGTTGTTAACTCACGCGGAATTTGGCCGAAGGTCAAATTCCGTTGATCAAATGTCAATGTTCTCAGCCAACAAGGCGTTGGTCTCGATGAAGCGACGGCGGGGTTCCACAGCATCGCCCATGAGAATGGTGAAGATCTCGTCGGCTTCCACGGCATCATCCACCCGCACCTGCAGGAGGGTGCGTCGCTCGGGGTCCATGGTCGTCTCCCAGAGCTGCTCGGGGTTCATCTCACCCAGGCCCTTGTAGCGCTGGATGCTCAGGCCCCGCTTGCCCTCTTCCATGACCACCACCAACATGGCCTCAGGATTGGTGAAGACGTGCTCCTTGCCCAGCTTCGGGGCCTCGTCGGCCTCCTCTTCCTTGGCGCCTTCTTTGGTGTCCTTGAGGCGGCGGAGCTTCAGCTCGCCACCCTTGTAGGGGGCCAGCTCAACATGGAGGGCCGCCAAGCGGCGGAACTCGCCCCAGAGGGCAACCTGGACATCGAGCCAGAGGGTGATGGGGCGACTCAGGTGCATGCGCACCACCCGCAGCCGGTGCGTGGCGGGAACCAGGGTCGGTGCCTCGCCCTCAACGTCCGGTGGGATCTCCAGAGCTTCGGTGCTCTCCACTTCGCAGGTGCCGAGGCCCTGCTTAACGATCACAGCACCCAGGCGCTCCAGGTTGGCGCGGTCCAGGAAGAGATCCGGGTCAAGGAGTCCTTCTGCGAGGAGAGCGTCCACCAGGGGCCGGGCATAGCCGCGGCGATCCAGCTTGGCGTAGAGCTGTTGGACCTCTCCCCAGCGCTTCAAGCCGCGCACAAGGACCGCGCCCTTTTGCTCGCTGCCATCGGGAAGGGTCAGGCTCCAGCCATCCAGGGCCTTCTGGAAGAGGAACTCCTCCAGGGCCCGCTCGTCCTTGAGGTATTTCTCTGTCTTGCCCTTCTTCACCTTGAAGAGGGGGGGCTGGGCGATATACAAGTGACCCCGCTCCACCAGTTCCGGCATCTGGCGGTAGAAGAAAGTGAGCAACAGGGTGCGGATATGAGAACCATCCACGTCAGCGTCCGTCATGAGGACGACCTTGTGGTAGCGCAGGTTTTCGACCTTGAACTCATCCTTGCCGATGCCCGTACCCAAGGCCTGGATGAGCACCCGTAGCTCGTTGTGGCCCAGGATCTTGTCGAAGCGGGCCTTCTCAACATTCAGCACCTTGCCCTTGAGGGGCAGGATGGCCTGAGTGGCGCGGTGGCGGCCCTGCTTGGCGCTGCCGCCGGCGGAGTCGCCCTCCACCAGGAAGATCTCACTGAGGGCTGGGTCCTTCTCTTGGCAGTCGGCCAGCTTGCCCGGCAGGCCGCCCCCATCCAGGGCTCCCTTGCGGCGGGTCAGCTCGCGAGCGCGGCGGGCAGCCTCGCGGGCCCGGGCGGCCTCGATGGCCTTCTCCAGGATGGCCTTGGCCTCCCGGGGATTCTCCTCGAAGAAGCTGGACAGCTTCTCGTAGACAATGGTCTGGACGACGCCCTTCACTTCGCTGGACACCAACTTGTCTTTGGTCTGGCTGGAAAACTTGGGATCAGGAACCTTGGCACTAATTACGGCCGTCAGACCCTCGCGCACATCCTCGCCCGATAGGCTGACTTTGGCGCTCTTCAGCAGGTTGTTCTTTTCCGCATAGGTGTTGATCACCCGGGTCATGGCGGCCCGGAAGCCCTCCAGGTGGGCGCCTCCGTCGCGGTTCCGGATGTTGTTCGTGAAGCAGTAGAGGGTCTCCTGGTAGGTGTCGTTCCACTGGAGGGCCACTTCCACGGTGGTGTCCTGCTTCTCGTCCTTGATGAAGATCGGCGGCTTGTGGAGAGGCACCTTGTTGCGGTTCAGGTGCTCGACGAAGGCGCTGATGCCACCGGCATTCATGAAGTCGTGGGTGTCACCGGTACGCTCGTCCGTGATGCGGATGTGGACGCCCTGGTTCAGGTAACTCAACTCCCGGAGCCGCTGGCTCAGGGTCTCGAAGCTGAAGTCCAGGATGTTGTTGAACACCTCGGGATCAGGCAGGAAGCGCACCCGGGTGCCCCGCCTGGCCGCGGGGCCAACCCTGGCCAGGGGTGCAACCGCCTTGCCCTGCTTGAAGGTCATGGCGTACTCCTGCCCGTCCTTCCACACGGTCAGCCAGAGTGTGGCGGAGAGTGCATTCACGCAGGACACACCCACGCCATGCAGGCCGCCAGACACCTTGTAGGCGTTCTTGCCGTCGGTGCTGGTGTTGTCGAACTTCCCGCCCGCGTGCAGCACGGTCATGATCACTTCGGCGGCGCTGCGGCCCTCTTCGCGGTGGATATCCACCGGAATGCCCCGGCCGTTGTCGTCCACACTACAGCTGCCGTCGCCATGCAGAATCACGTCGACGCGCGTGCAGAACCCCGCCAGGGCCTCATCGATGGCGTTGTCCACCACCTCGTAGACCATGTGGTGGAGCCCGCTTCCATCATCGGTGTCGCCGATGTACATGCCGGGGCGCTTGCGCACCGCCTCGAGGTCTCTCAGGACCGTGATGTTCTCGGCTGTGTAGCTATCGGTTTCCGTGGGGGTGTGAACTCGTGCGCTCGGTGCTTCTGCTGACATCAAGACTCGCTTTATCGTGGTTCGGTGGACTGCGGGTGGTCAGCGCAGATCAGGCCTGGGCGCTGTTGGCGAAACGGACGGGCATCAGGACGTAGCGGAAGCTGAAGTCCTCGAGGCTGGGGCTCATGAAGACGCCTTGGCCCACTTCGTCCTTGAACTGGTACACGACCTCTTCGCCAGGCAGCCGCTCCAGCAGCTCGGTGAGGTAGTCGATGTTGAAGGCCAGCTCGAAAGGCTGCTCTTCGCCTGAGAACGGCAGGGTCGCCTGGTTCACGCCCTCGTCGGGGTGCTGGAAGACCGTGCGCAGGTTGGGGAATTCGTAGAAAAGACGGACGTTCTTGTTGTAGTCGTCCTTCTTCAGGCCGACAAAGCGCAGGGTGCGCAGGAAGCCTTCCCGGTCCACGATCACCCGCTTGGGCAGCTCGGCCGGAAGAACCTTTTCGTAGGCGGGATAGTTGCCCGTCACCAGGCGGGTGCTGAACTTGAGGCCCGGCTGGTCGAGGAACAGCGTGGTCCCATCCCAGCAGAGCTCGACTTCGCCCTCGTCGCCGAGGAGGGTGGGGATCAGATCGAGGGCCCGCTTGGGCACGATCAGGCGGACATCGTCCTTGAGGCTCGTCTCACAGGGCACTTCGGCCACTGCGAGGCGGAAACCGTCCGTGGAGACGACGCGGACGTGGTGCTTGGACAGATGCAGCAGGACGGCCGAGAGTGTCGGCTTGGTGGCGTCCCGGCTCACCGCGATGGCACCCAGCTGGATGGCGCGCTTGAGGCGCAGCACGGGGATCCGCACCACCGGCAGGTCCTGGTTGGGGGAGGGCAGCTCGGGGAAGCCTTCGCCGGGCTGGATGTTGTGCTCGGAGTTCATGCCCTTGGCGCGCAGCCACAGGCGGCCGCCGGCTTCGGGGCACTCAAGGCTGAGGATGCCCTCAGGGAACACTCGGACAGTCTCGATGAACTTCTTCCCGGGAACAGCCATGGTCCACTGCCCCTGGCCTTCACCGGGAACGGTGGCTTCGAAGGCCAGCTCCATGTCCGTCGCCTTGAGGACGACTTCCTTGGGACGAACGTCCACGAGGATGTGCTGGAGGATGGGAAGGGTGACCCGTCGGTCCAGGGCATGCCGCAACAGGGCCAGTGTCCGGTCCAGACGTTCCTTAGAAACCTGTAACTGAAGACTCATGTATCACCCTTGATGATGCTGAGGAGCGGGGCAACCTGTGGAAAGGCTTGTCAAACCCCTATCCTACCGGACTTTCCCTGCTCAGGACAGGCTGTGGAAAGGGGCCTGGAAAGGGCACAAGGGGGTCGCACATCCCCGGACGGTTCCCCCAGGAAGGGCCCATTGTGGACTGGGACCGCACCCGCCCTGTGGATAACGACAAAACATGAATCAAATCAGTGAATGCTGTTCAAGAGGGCCTGGACCATCCTGTGGAATTCGGGATCCCGCTTCATGCGCTCCCGCACGGACCCGATGGCATTCATCACCGTCGAGTGGTGCATGTTGAAGGCTCGGCCGATGTCGGTGAAGGCCTGGGAGGCAATTTCCCGGGCGAGGTACATGGCGACCTGGCGGGGCAGGAGGATGGCCTGCGTCCGGGAGCGCTTCTTCATGAGGTCGGCGAAGGAGACATTGAAGGTCTCTGCGGTCATGCGGTAGATGCGCTCGGGTGGGATGGGGGCGGAGGCCTCCTCGCCACTCTGGCCCTGGAAGGCCGCGTGGGCCACCTCCAGGGTGGGCGGGATCCCCAGCAGGCTGGCCTGGAAGATCACCCGGGTCAGGAAGCCCTCCAGGTCGCGCACGCTCCCCTTGGCCTTGTGGGCGATGAAGGTGAGCACGTCCTCGGGGATGGGGGGCACATTGCGGAAGTCCGCATCCTCGAGCTTTTTCCGCAGGATGGCGATGCGGGTCTCGAAGTCGGGGGGCTGAATGTCGGCGGTGAGGCCCCACTTGAAGCGCGTGATGAGCCGCTCGTGGCAGCCTTCGAGCTTCTGGGGGGGCTTGTCGGAGGTGATGACGATCTGCTTCCCGTGCTGGAGCAGGTGCTCAAGGATGTAGAAGATTTCCTCCTGGGTTCGCTCCATCTTCCCCAGGGTCTGCACGTCGTCCAGCAGGAGCACGTCGTTCTGTTGGTATTTCTTGCGCATCGGCTCGGTGTTCTTGACCCGGATGGCCACCGTCAGCTCGTTGAAGAAGTTGTCGACCTTGACGTAGGCCACCCGCAGTCCTGGGTGGCGTTCCAACAAGCCCTTGCCGATCCCCACCATCAAGTGGGTCTTGCCGAGACCTGTGCCGCCATAGATAAACAGCGGGTTCATGCTCAGGTGGGTTGCCGCTTTGCCGTGGTTGTCCACCACCGCGCGGGCCGCCGCGAATGCCAGCTGGCTACCGGGGCCCACCACGAAGCGGTCCAGGGTGTAGCGGTTGAAGAGAGAGGGCAGCGCCGCCTGGCCCTCGGCGGCCTCCACGGGGGCCGCTGCTGCACGCTTGGCGGGCTTGGACGCGGCCTTGGGGGCCCCGTCCACCCGGAACTCCAGACGGAGGTCGGCCAGACCAGCCAGGGCCAGGGCATCGCTGAATTCCTCAGGCAACTGCTGCTCGATCCACAGCTTGGCGGCCGCGCTGGGCACCTGGACCCACAGGGTTCCATCCTTCACCTGAAGGGGCGCACAGGGGGCGATCCACTCGCGGAAGCTGGCCTCGGGAAGCTGCTTGGCCAAGCCTTGGCGGATGGTGTCCCAGAGGGCTGCGGGGTCTGTCGAACGCATCGTGTTCACCAGGAGGCGACCGCTGGGCGCGCCGTCGGCAGGGGCGCCACACGCGCTCCTGCCACGCCATGCTCGCGGGGGGGAACCCAATCTAGCATCCCGGGGGCGGGGATGCATGGACGGAAATGCCCTTGAGTGAGGCGATCCTCGCTGATATCGTTGAAGGTTCGTCCTCCTCCCCGGGAGGGGACCCCCGAGGTGGAATCATGAAGCGTACCTTTCAGCCCAACAACCGTCGCCGCGCCAAGACCCACGGGTTCCTGAGCCGCATGAAGACCAAGAACGGCCGCCTGGTGCTCAAGCGCCGGCGCGCGAAGGGCCGCCACGTCCTGGCGCTCTAGAACGCCGGCCGGGCTTCGCCCCGTGATCTTCAAGGGCCGATTCCGCACGGTCCGCCACAAGGACCACGCGGTTCCCGCACCCCTGCCCCGGCCCCTGCTGGGGCATTCGTCGTGTCTGGACATCCGTGCCTGGCCGCACCCCGGCGCAGGGGGTCCCCTATTGCTGGTGACGTCGCCCAAAAAATCGGGTCCCGCTGTTCAGCGCAATGGGTTCCGCCGCAGGGTGCGCATGGCCTTCCTGGCGGGGCTGGATCCGGTCCAGGGCCATCCTTGGGTGGTGTGGATCCGCCCCAGCCGGACAGCGCCGCCCCTTGAGCGCATCCGCATCCAGGACATCGCAACCCAGCTGCAACTGGCCCTCCGCCGACTACCCACCCTGGATACCCCATGAACAATCGGAATGTCATCTACTTCGTCATCGGCAGCATGATCCTGCTGGGCGGCCAGTTCTGGCTTTCCTCGCGGTATCCGAAGGCCACGCCGGCGGCTGAGGCGCAAGCCACCACCCCCGCCCAAGCGAAGCCCGCCACACCTGCGCCCACCTCGTCGCCCGCCCCCGGGGTCGCCCCGGCCGCCACGGCGAATGTCGCCAACAACACAGCCACCCACAACCTCTCCTCCCGCGAGCTGACCCTCACCTGGCAGGTCGCCACCGGCGCCCTCAAACAGGCCGTCTGGCGGGCTGATGGCACCCGCTTCTTCCCCGCCGCTTTCCCGGGCCTGGCTGCCACCCGTGGCGCCGGCTTTGAGACGGTGCGCGAGGAGCGTGGCTCCACTGGGGTCACTGTGATCTTCGAGAACGCCGCTGGGGAGCGCCTGAGCTACCTCGTGCCTGATGAGGGCCATGTTCTCAAGGTCGAAGCCAGCTCGCCTTCCAATGCGGCCCTCCTGTTGGTTGCGAACCCTGGTTCCGAGGATCCCGTCAAGCACCTGGGCCGGGTCTTCACCCTCCCAGAGAAGGGCATCGAAGCTGTGGCCTGGACTGACATGCTGAATGACCCGTTCTTCAGCTTCCTGGGCTCCAAGCGCAAGGTTCTGCCCCCCACGGCCGAGCGCCTAGGCCTGGATGCGGGCCTGGGCAAGGACGACAAGACCCCCCAAAATCACTACTTTGCTGCTCTTTGGAAGCTGCCCCGCCCCGCTGCAGCTGATGCCGCGGGCTTCCTGCTCGTGCCCCAGGGTGGCGCCAGCACGGCCTCGCTCTACCTGGGCCCCAAGCAGGATGGACCTCTGCTCGCCTTCGAGAAGCCCTTCACCCAGGTCATCGACTACGGCTTCTTTGGCGCCGTGGCCCAGGGGTTGTTCTGGATCCTGAAGAAGATCCACGCTCTGGTGGGCAACTGGGGCTGGGCCATCGTGATCTTCACGATCGTCATCCGCCTGGCCACCTGGCACCTGAACACCAAGCAGACCATCTCCATGCTCCGCATGAAGGACTTCGAGCCGCACCAGAAGGCCCTCCAGGCCAAGTACGAGAAGTTCGGCAACGACATGACCAAGAAGGCCGAGATGAACAAGGAGCTCATGGAGCTCTACAAGAAGAACGGGCATAACCCCATGGGCGGCTGCCTGCCCATGCTGCTGCAGATGCCCATCTTCCTGGCCCTCTGGTCCATGCTCAACGCCGTCTTCGAGCTGCGCCAGGCCCCCTTCTTTGGCTGGATCACCGACCTGTCCGGCAAGGACCCCTACTACATCTACCCCGTGCTCATGGGCGCCTCCATGTTCGCCCAGCAGTACGTGACGCCCGCGGTGGGGGACCCCGCCCAGCGCAAGATGATGCTGGTGCTCATGCCGGTCATGATGACCTTCATGTTCGCCTCGAGCCCCGCTGGGCTTACGATCTACTACTTCGTCTTCAACATGATCGGCCTGGGTCAGACCTGGTGGATCATGCGGTCCTACCAGCCCGAACCCATCAAGCTCTAGGAGGCCCGCCATGCGCAGAAGCGGCGCCAGTCTGGAATCCGTGCCCGAGCTCATCGCCCGCTGGGGGGCCCACCTGGGCCTCGCCGTGGAGGCGAAGTTCGTCCCCTCCGGCGACGAGGAGGCCTTCCCCAACCGCGTGCTGGTGGGGGGCGCCGACGCCGCCCTGCTGGGTGCCAACCGGGGCGCCGCCCTGGATGCGCTCCAGTTCCTGGTCCACGAGGCCCAGGGCGAGCGGGAGGACCTGAAGTTGGCCTACCTGGATGTGCGGGGCGCCCGCCTCTTCCGGATGCAGGAGGTCATGGCCATGGGCCTCTTTGCCGCCCAGAAGGCCCGGGAGCTGGGTAGCCATACCTTGGGGGCTCTGAGCGCCCGGGAACGCCGCTGGGTGCATCTGGTGGTCAGCCGCGAAGAGGGCCTGGGCACTGAGAGCGAGGGTGTCGGCACCTTCAAGCCGGTGAAGGTCTTCCGGAAGTAGACTGGGCGGGTGAGTCTCCTCCCTGATCCCATCTGTGCCCCGGCCACCCCGCTGTTTCCCTCGGCGGTGGCCGTGGTGCGGGTGTCGGGCCCCGGCCTCCAGTCCGTGCTGGCGCCCCTACTGCACCTGCCCGCACCCCGCCGGGCGGAGGTGCGGACCCTGCACTGGGGCGGGTTCCAGGAGAAGGCCCTGGTGCTTTTCTTTGCGGCCCCCGCCAGCTACACCGGGGAGGACTTGGTGGAGCTCCAGGTCCACGGCAACCCCCTCCTGGTGCGCCGCCTCCTGGCCCACCTGGGCAGCCTGGGGGTGCGCCCGGCCGAACCCGGTGAGTTCACCCGGCGGGCCATCCTGAACGGCAAGCAGGGACTGCTGGAGGCTGAGGCCCTGGGCGACCTGGTGGCTGCCGAGACCGATACCCAACTGCGCTTGGCCCAGGCCCGGGCCGGGGCCCAGCCAGCGTGGATCCACGAGGCCCGCCGGCTCCTCACGCCCTGGATGGCCCGGGCCGAGGCCGTGGTGGACTACGGTGAAGAAGAAGGTATTGCGTTGAATTTAGACGAGTTAAAAATAGAGCTATCGGGCCTGTGCACCCGGTTCCACGTGGAACAGGGCCGCTGCCGAGCCGCCCGCCACCTGCGGGACGGCATCCGCCTGGCCCTGGTGGGTCGCCCCAATGCTGGGAAGAGCGTCCTCTTTAACGCCCTGGCCGGCGAGGACCGGGCCATCGTCACTGACACCCCGGGCACCACCCGGGACGTTCTGGAGGTCCGCTGTGAGTGGCGGGGCCTGCCCCTGCGCCTCTTTGATACGGCGGGGGTGCGGGCGACCCAGGACCCCCTGGAGTCCCTGGGCATCGCCCGGGTGGCGCCGGTCCTGGAGGCTGCCGATCTGGTGCTGCACCTGCTCCCGACGCAGGACGCAGGACTGGACCCTGCCCTGGCCGCAGCCCTGAGCCCCTTTGTAGGCAAGGTCCTGGAGATCAGGACCTTCGGCGATCTAGGCACGGCCCCCGGAACCGTGATTTCGGCCCTGACGGGGGACCTGGATGCCCTGGAAGTGGCCCTGCGGGAGCGCCTGCTGGGGGGCCTGGCCCCCGACGCCTGCTTCGGCGCCCTGGCCACCGAGCGCCAGTCCGCCCTCCTGGATGACCTCGTCCGGCAGGTGGAGCTGTTGTTGGGATTGGATGCCGGCTGTCCCCCCGAGCTGCCGGCCTCGCTCCTTCAGGGGGTCTGGGCCCTGCTGGCCCGCCTGACAGGAGAAGACCGGACGGAGACAGCCCTGGACGCCCTCTTCCAAGGGTTCTGCCTCGGGAAGTAGGCTGGGTCGAAGTAGACTGGCTCGGGAGGCGGGATGCGGCCAGGCTTTGAGGCAGTGATCGGGTTGGAGGTCCATGTTCAGCTGCGGACCCAGTCCAAGATGTTCTGCCCCTGTCGCAACACTGCCGGGGCACCACCAAACACACTCACCTGCCCCGTCTGTCTGGGGCTGCCAGGCGCTCTGCCAGTCCTCAATGCCGAAGCCGTCCGCATGGCCCTGGCCCTGGGTCTGGCCACCGAGGCCCGCCTCCAGCCCCGCAGCACCTTCTACCGCAAGCAGTACTTCTACCCAGACCTGCCCAAGGGCTACCAGATCACCCAGGGCCCCGTGGCCATCGTGGAGGAGGGACAGCTCCACATCCCTGGGGACCCCGCCGTGCGCGGCGACGACCGCCCGGTGCGGATCCGCCTGGAGCGGGCCCACCTGGAGGAGGACGCCGGCAAGAGCCAGCACGACCCCAGCGGGAACACCAGCGTGGTGGACCTCAATCGGGCCGGCGTGCCCCTGCTCGAAATGGTCGGTGCGCCCGACCTGCGCAGCGCCCAGGAGGCCTCGGACTGCATGAAGGCCCTGCACCGCTTGGTGGTGGCGCTGGGCATCTGTGAGGGCAACCTGGAGGAGGGCAACTTCCGCTGCGACGCCAATGTGAGTGTGCGGAAAACAGGGGACCCAGTCCTGGGTACACGCGTGGAAGTGAAGAATCTAAACTCGTTCCGATTTTTGCGGCAGGCGCTTGAGTTTGAAATTGAGCGACAGATTGCTGTCCTTGAAGCGGGCGGCAAGGTGGGGATGGAGACCCGGGGTTGGGACGCCGAGGCTGGCGAGACGCGCCTCCAGCGCTCCAAGGAAGCAGCCATGGACTACCGCTACTTCCCAGAGCCAGACCTGCCGGTGCTGACGGTGGACCCTGCCGAGGTGGAAGCCGTCCGGGCCACCCTGCCCGAGCTGCCGGAGCAGCGCATCCAGCGCTGGCGGACCGCCTTCGGCCTGGGCCTGGACGAGGCCCAGACCCTGGCTCAGAGCCCAGCCTTCGCCGACTACTTCGAGCGCCTGAGCCGCCTCAGTGGGACGGGGCGCGGGGCCGCCGCCTGGATGCTGGGCGAGGTGAGCCGCACGCTGAACCTCCAGGGCCTGGGCATCGAGGCCTTCCCCTTGGCGCCCGAGGTCCTCGCGGGCCTGGTGCGCCTGGTGGAGGCCCGGACCCTCTCCTTCGGCGCTGCCAAGGACCAGGTGTTCCCCGCCCTGCTGGCGGGCGAGGGCGATGCGGAGGCCGTGGTGGCCCGGCTGGGCCTGGCTCAGGTGAGTGACCGGGAGGCCATCGTCGCCCTGGTGGCGCAGGTTCTGGAGGCCCATCCGGGACCCGTGGCGCAGGTTCGGGCTGGCAAGGACAGCCTCCGGGGCTTCCTGGTGGGGCAGGTCCTCAAGGCTGGCGGCGGGCGCCTGGATGCCAAGGTGGTGCAGGAAGTCCTGCTGGAGACCCTGGCCCGGAGCTGAATCCGGCCCCATGCTGGGGACATGACCCACGAGATCCCCTCCGCCCTGCAGGCCTACCACCCCGGAGTGGCGCACATCTGCCAAGGGTGCGGCTGTTCGGTGGTGGACGCGGTCATCACCGAGGGCGAACCCTTCCACTGCCTGAGCTGCCGGGGCCTGGTGGCGCCGCCCGAGGACGAGTTGACCCGCGCTGCGCTGGAGGATGTGCCCCCCCAGGAGGCCGAGGGTGGACCGACGATGTGGCGTCTGGTCGCCATCCTAACCTTCGCCGTGGGGGCCCTGGCCTTCGTGTTCTGGCGGCGCTAAGCCCTTCGATGCGTTGCTGAGGCGGTCCTGGGCGATGACCCGGGCCGTCGGAACCCCTATGCTGGGGACTGGAGCTGACCATGCCCAGACCTTGGGGACCCACCACCACCGCCATCCACGCCGGGAAGCACTTCAACACCACCCGGGCCGTGACCACCCCCATCTTCCAGACCTCGGTCTTTCAGCTCATGGAAAACCACGAGGGGGCCCAGTTCTCCGCCAGCGTCGAGCCGCCGGCCTTCTACACCCGCTGGGGGAACCCCAACAGCAGCGAGGTGGAAGCTGTGCTGGCAGACTTGGAGGGCGCCGAGCGCGCCCTGGTGACCGCCTCGGGCATGGCGGCCTTCGCCCTGGTCTTCGAGGCCTTCCTCCACGCCGGGGATCACATCGTGGCCCCTGCGGCCATCTATCTGGGGACAGAGCAGCTTATTCGCCGCTGGGAGGCCGAGCGGGGCCTCCAGGTGACCTGGATCCAGAACACGCTGGACCTGGACGAGTGGGCCGCTGCCATTCGCCCAGAGACCCGGCTGCTTTGGGTGGAGACACCCTCCAACCCCACCCTGGCCCTGACAGACCTGGCTGGGGTGGCGAACCTCGGCAAGAAGCACGGCATCCGCACTGCGGCCGACAACACCTTTCCCAGCCCCATCCACACCCGGCCCCTGGACCTCGGCATCGACCTGAGTGTGGCCTCAGCCACCAAGTACCTGGCGGGCCACTCGGATGTGGTGGCCGGCGTCATCGCGGGCTCAGAGGCGGACATCGTCGCGTGCTGGCACCTGACCAA
>CAITBU010000136.1 GCA_903890595.1 uncultured Holophagaceae bacterium
AACCACCCCTCTCTTTCCAGGAGTTTTCCATGGCAACGCTCGCCGAGAACCTGAAGGCCTTCCAGGCCCTGAAGACCAACCTCTACCAGAAGGATTTCCTGCTGACGTGGGAGCACCCGGAGGAGGAGCTGAAGGCGATCCTGGCGGTGGCCGACGCGCTGAAGCAGGTGCATAAGAAGGGGCAGAGCTACAAGAGCTTCGAGACGGGCCTGGCGATCTCGATCTTCCGCGACAACAGCACGCGGACCCGGTTCAGCTACGCCAGCGCGGCCAATGCCATGGGCTTCGGGCTGTCGGAGCTGGATGAGCAGAAGAGCCAGGTGGCGCACGGCGAGACGGTGCGCGAGACGGCGAACATGATCAGCTTCCTGACGGAAGTGATCGGCATCCGGGATGACATGTTCCTGGGCGAGGGCCACACCTACATGAAGGAAGTGGGCGACGCGCTGACGGACGGTGCCGAGCAGGGCGTGCTGCACCGCCGGCCCAGCATCATCAACCTGCAGTGCGACGTGGACCACCCCACCCAGTCCATGGCGGACCTGGCCTGGCTGCGGGAGCACTTCGGCAGCGTGGAGGCCCTGAAGGGCAAGAAGCTGGCGATGACCTGGGCCTACAGCCCGAGCTACGGCAAGCCCCTGTCGGTGCCCCAGGGCATCATCGGGCTGATGACGCGCTTCGGCATGGACGTGCGGCTGGCGCATCCTGAGGGCTACGGCCTGATCCCGGAAGTGGTGGCGCTGGCCGGGAAGCAGGCGGCGGCCTCGGGCGGCAAGTTCTCGGTGTCGAACAGCATGGACGAGGCCTTTGAGGGTGCCGACATCGTGTACCCCAAGTCCTGGGCGCCCTACCACGTGATGGAGCGCCGGACGCAGCTGCTGAAGACGTCGGACAACGCGGGGCTGAAGGACCTGGAGAAGGAGTGCCTGGCCAACAACGCGAAGTTCACGGACTGGGAGTGCACGCGGGCAAAGATGGACAAGACCGCAGGCGGCAAGGCCCTGTACATGCACTGCCTGCCGGCGGACATCACGGACGTGAGCTGCAAGGCGGGTGAGGTGAGTGCGGAGGTGTTCGAGCAGTACCGCATTCCGACCTACCACGAAGCCAGCTACAAGCCCTTCATCATCAGTGCCCTCATGTTCCTGACCCGCCTGAAGGACCCGGGCGCCAAGCTTGAGCAGATCATCCAGCGCGCCCAGAACCTCAGCCTCTAGGAACGGAGAAACCATGTCCAGAATCGTCAAGACCTACAACGCGGAAGTCGTCAAGCGCACCGCCAAGCGCTGCAAGGACCGGGGCATCATCATCCCGACCTTTGGCCAGATGCGCCGCCCCGAGACCGCCCCCGAGTCCGTGAAGTCCCGCCTCAAGGATGTGGGCCTCTGGGACATCGACCCCGCTAACCTCTTCCGCATCACCTGGAAGAACGATCCGGAGACGGGCCTGTTCGGCGGCCCCAATCACCTGGAGATCCCCAGCGTCATCACCGGCGTGAAGGCCCGCATCGTCGGCCTGGTCGGGAAGTACTTCCCCACCGGCGCCCACAAGGTCGGTGCCGCCTTCGCGTGCCTCGTGCCGCGCCTGGTGAGCGGCGAGTTCGATCCCGACTACCACAAGGCCGTCTGGCCCTCGACCGGGAACTACTGCCGGGGCGGCGCCTTTGACTCCGCCGTGCTGGGCTGCACCGCCATCGCCATCCTGCCGGAGAACATGAGCCAGGAGCGCTTCACCTGGCTGGCGGAGATCGGCTCCGAGGTCATCGCGACCCCGGGCTGCGAGAGCAACGTGAAAGAGATCTACGACAAGTGCTGGGAGCTGAAGGCTGACCCCAAGCACCTGATCTTCAATCAGTTCGAGGAGTACGGTAACCCCGTGTGGCACTACAACGTCACGGGTCCGGCCATCGAGGATGTGTTCTCCAGCCTGCGCACGGACAAGTCCCGCTTCGCCGGCTACATCAGTGCCACCGGCAGTGCCGGTACCATCGCCGCCGGAGACTACCTCAAGAGCCTGCACCCCGGTGCCAAGATCGTGGCCACCGAGGCCATCCAGTGCCCCACCCTCCTCATGAATGGCTTCGGCGACCACCGCATCGAGGGCATCGGCGACAAGCACGTGCCCTGGGTCCACAACGTCCGCAACACGGACGCCGTGGCGGCCATCGATGACGAAGACTGCATGCGCATCCTGCGTCTCTTCAACGAGCCCGCAGGCCAGGCCTACCTCGCCGGCCTGGGCGTGGACCAGCCCACCATTGAGAAGCTGGGCCTGCTGGGCATCAGCGGCGTCTGCAACATGCTCGCCGCCATCAAGATGGCCAAGTACTTCGAGCTGGATGAGAACGACATGGTGTTCACCGTCTTCACAGACAGCGTGGAGATGTACCGCTCCCGCCTGACCGAGCAGACCACCGAGCATGGTGCTTTCACGGCCGTGAACGCCGCCACTGCCCACGTGGGCAGCCTGGAGCGCCAGGGCGTCGACAACTTCAAGGAGCTCACCTTCCCTGAGAAGAAGGCCATCCACAACCTGAAGTACTACACCTGGGTGGAGCAGCAGGGGAAGACCTACGAAGAGATCTGCGCCCAGTGGGACCCCGAGTACTGGCGCGAGCTCTTCACCGAAGAGGCGGCCCACTTCGACCGCCTCATCCAGGCCTTCAACGAGCAGGTCGCGGCGTCCTAGCCCTGGTTGGTGAAAAAGAAACCCAAGCAAGAAAAGAGAGTCCCATGACCAGCCGGATCCTCATCCACAGCGGAACCCTGATCACCTTCGGCGCCCCCTGCCAGGTGCTGGAGGGTCAGGCTCTGCTGATCGAGGATGGCCGCATCGCCCGCATCGCGCCGAGGGAGGCCATTCCCGGCCCCTTCGACCGGGAGCTCGACGCGACGGGGCAGGTGGTCATGCCGGGTCTCGTGAATGCCCACATGCACTTCTACTCAACGCTGGTGCGGGGACTGGGCAAGGCGGCCCCCAGCGCCAACTTCCAGGAAGTGCTCGACAACCTGTGGTGGCGCCTGGACCGCAAGCTCAGCCTCGACGATGTGGAGATGAGTGCCCGGATCATCCTGCTGGATGCCATCCGCAAGGGCACCACCACCCTGGTGGACCACCACGCCAGCCCCTTTGCCGTGACCGGCTCCCTGGACCGCATCGCCACGGCCGTGAAGGACTCTGGGGTGCGGGCCTGCCTCTGCTACGAGGTCTCGGACCGGGATGGCGAGGCCATCATCCAGGAGGGCCTGGAGGAGAATGCCGCCTTCGCCCGCCGCTGTACCCAGGAGCAGGACCCCCACCTCCGCGCCCTCTTCGGTCTGCACGCCGCCTTCACCCTCTCGGACCGCACCCTGGAGCGGGCGGGAGCCCTGGGCCGAGAAGTGGGCGTTGGCTTCCACGTGCACACCGCTGAGGCCGCCTCCGATGTGGCCGTGAACCTGCAGAAATATGGCGCCACCCCCGCCGCCCGCCTCCACGCCCATGGCCTGCTGGGGCCCGGCAGCATCGCCGCTCACGCCGTCCACGTCTCGGATGCCGACATGGACCTGCTGGCAGCGACCGACACCTTCGTGGCCCACAACCCCCAGTCCAACCTCAACAACGCGGTGGGCATCGCCGACCTCGTGAAGCTCAACGCCCGGGGCGTGCGGGTGGGCCTGGGCACCGATGCCATGACCGTGAACATGCTGGAGGAAGTCCGGGTGGCCATGTGGGCCCAGCACCTCCGCCAGGACAATCCCACCTGTGCCTTCATGGATGTGGCCAACGCGCTGTTCGTCCGCAACCCGGAGCAGGCCACCCGCCTCTGGGGCTTCCCCCTGGGCACCCTGACCGAGGGCGCAGCCGCTGACGTCATCCTGGTGGACTACCACGCCCCCACGCCCCTCAACGGCAACACGGTGCTGGGGCACCTGATCTTCGGCCTCTCCCAGGCCACCGTGGACACCACCATCTGTGCCGGACGGGTGCTCATGGCCGGCAAGCGGCTCAGCATCGCTGTGGACGAGGCCGCCCTGGCCGCCCGCAGCCGAGAGCTGGCCACCCGGCTCTGGGAGCGGTTCTAGCCATGAAGGGCCTCCCGGAGATCGCCGCTGCAGTCGGTTCCCTGGTGGGACCGGCGGTGCTGTCCACCCTGGTGAGCGTGAAGGGCAGCTCCTACCGCAAGCCCGGTGCCCGCATGCTGGTGGGGCCGGAAGGCATCCAGACCGGGGTGCTCAGCGCCGGCTGCCTGGAGACCGACCTGCAGGCCCGGGTGGCCTCGGTGCTGGCCTCGGGCTCGCCCCAGCTGGCTGTCTTCGACCTGGGCAGTGAGCTTGACCTGGTGTGGGGTACGGGCATGGGCTGCCAGGGCCGAGTCGAGGTGCTGCTGGAGCCCCTGGCGCCCGGTGCCACCCCGCCCTGGCTGAGCCTCTGCGCCACCCTGCTGGCAGCGCGCCGGACCGGCGTCCTGGCCACGGTGCTGGGTACCCGTGGCCCAGCCCCCGCCAAGCTGGCCGACCGCTTTGTGTTGGACCCTGATGGTCCTGGCCTCCTGCCCCCAGCCGCGCCCTTCCAGGTGGCCCTGATCACCTTGCTGGAAGACGCCCTGCAGACGGGTACGCCCGTGAACACGGTCCTGGCCCAGGACGGCTGGGAGCTGAACCTGCTGGTGGAGCCCATCCTGCCGCCCTTCGCCCTCTGGCTCTTCGGGGCAGGGGAGCATGCCCGACCCCTGGCCCGCCTGGCCAAGGAGCTCGGCTGGTTCCTGGGAGTGGTGGACCACCGCTCCGCCCTGGCCACCGCCGAGCGCTTCCCGGAAGCCGACCGCATCGTGGTGGGCCATCCCCCGGCCTGCCTGGAGGGGCTGCCCTTCGATGCCCGCAGCGCCGCCCTGGTGGTGAGCCACGTCTACGACAAGGATCGCCAAGCCCTGGCGACGCTGCTGCGTCAGCCCCTGGGCTACCTGGGCCTGCAGGGCAACCGCACCCGCAGCGCCCGCCTGCTCCGAGAGATCGAGGCAGCCGGGGGCCCCCTCACCGAGGCCCAGCGCCAAGTTCTGCACGTCCCGGCGGGCCTGGATCTGGGGTCGGAGTCTCCGGAGGCCATCGCCTTGTCCATGGTCGCCGAGGTCCAGGCCGTCCTTTCGGGGCATCCTGGAGGTAGCCTCCGGGATCGCGCCGGCCGCATTCACCACGTTTCGTCCGAGCAAGCCATGCCCTCAGCAGCCTCGTCTGCCTGAGGGACCACCACCACCCACCCCCCCCAACCCTCGGAACCTGATTCCGACCAAAAAGGAGTGAAGCAATGAAGAACTTCCTCAAGGTTGCACTGACTGCGGCTTCCCTTCTCGGGATGTTCGCCGGCTCGGCCCAGGCCGCGCCCGCCCCCAAGGTTCGCATCGCCCTCATCGTGGAATCCACGGTGGACGACAAGGGCTGGTGCCAGTCCATGCACGACGCCATCCTGGCCGTGCAGAAGAAGATGGGCGCTGGGGCCATGGAGTACAGCCACAGCGAGAAGATGAAGCCCGTGGACGCCGGCTCTGCGGCCCGCCAGTACGCCTCCAAGGGCTTCGACATCATCATCTGCCACGGCGCCCAGTACAAGAACCTGGTGGATGAGATGGCTGGGGTCTTCCCCAACACCACCTTCGCCTACGGCACCAGCGCCAACATCGGCGCCAAGAACGTGTTCACCTACACCCCCTTCAGTGAAGAGACCGGCTACCTCAACGGCATCATCGCCGGCATGGTCACCAAGAGCGGCAAGATCGGGAACGTGGGCCCCGTGGACGGCGGCGATGCCGCCCGCTACATCCGTGGCTTCCAGATGGGTGTCCAGGCTGCCAACCCCAAGGCCGCCATTCGCCTCGCCTTCACCGGCAGCTTCGGCGACTTCGTCAAGGCCGGCGAGCTGGCCCAGACCCAGCTGAAGGATGGCGCTGACGTCCTCACCGGCGCCGCCCAGCAGGCCATCGGCGCCCTCCGCGCCGTCGCCGCTGCCCCTGCCGGCATCTGGTGGGTGGGTCAGGACACCGCCCAGCTCAGCATCCCCGAGGGCTCCCGCGTGCTGGCCGCCTCCGGCTACAACTACGCCTCCGTGGTAGAGAACCTCATTGCCAAGCGCGCTGCCGGCACCAAGGGTGGCGAGAGCCTCCCCATGCAGTTCTCCAACGGCGGCTTCCACTTCGAGTACAACGCCAAGGCCGATGCCAAGGTGCTGACCCCGGCCATCAAGAAGGCCGTGGACGCCGCCCGCGCCGACCTCAAGTCCGGCAAGCTCAAGCTCGACTGGAAGGCCGTCAAGCTGTAGTCAACCTGCGGTTTTCGCACCGGACCCGGCGTGCCGGGTCCGGTGTGGGGACTGTTCCCGACCAGGACTTGCCATGACCGCACTGGAACCCATCTCCGAGCTCAAGCTGGAAGGCATCACCAAGCGTTTCCCTGGTGTGCTGGCCTGCGATGACATCAGCCTGCAGGTTCGCCGCGGCGAAGTGCTGGCCCTCGTGGGCGAGAACGGTGCGGGCAAGACCACCCTCATGAACATCATCATGGGGCTCTACCAGCCGGACTCCGGGACCATCTCCGTGAACGGCGAGCCGGTCCACTTCCGCGCCCCCGGCGATGCCTATGCCCGGGGCATCGGCATGGTGCACCAGCACTTCATGCTCGTGCCCAACATGACCGTGGCCGAGAACCTGGCCCTGGGCCTGAAAGAGCTCCACCACTTCATGAACCTCGACATCAAGGGTGCCGCCAAGCGGATTCGCGAGGTCTCCGAGCGCTACGAGCTGCCGGTGAATCCCGACGCCTACATCTGGCAGCTGTCGGTGGGTGAGCAGCAGCGGGTGGAGCTGGTGAAGACCCTCTGCCTGGGCGCCCGGCTGCTGATCCTGGATGAGCCCACCTCGGCCCTGACGCCCCAGGAGACCGACGACCTCATCGAGCGGCTCCAGCGCATGGCCTCGGAGCTGGCCATCATCTTCATCAGCCACAAGCTCAACGAAGTAAAGGCCCTCTCCAACCGGGTGTCGATCCTGCGCCATGGCGCCGTGGTCTTCAACGGCCAGACGGCCAACCACGAGTCCTCGGAGCTGGCCGCCCTCATGACGGGCCACGATGTGGTCCTGCCCCGCAACGAAGGCAGCGGCCCCCAGGGTGAGCCCCTCCTCTCGGTGCGGAACCTCTGCGTCCGGGGTGACCGGGGCAACCTGGTGCTGGACGGCTTCAACCTGGAGCTGCGGGCCGGCGAGATCCTCGGCATGGCCGGCGTCTCCGGCAACGGCCAGCGCGAGTTCGCTGACGCCCTGGCGGGCCTGCGGCCGGTGGAGTCCGGGCAGATGCTCTTCGAGGACAAGGACCTGGCGAACCGCACCCCCCGGGAGATCATCCAGGCCGGCATGGGCTACGTGCCCGAGGACCGGCAGACGGAAGGCATCGTCCCTTCTTTCTCGGTGAAGGACAACCTCATCCTCAAGGACTTCGCCGAGCCCCGCTTCAGCAAGATGGCCTTCCTGCGGCGCAAGGCCATCGACAGCAACGCCGAGATGCTCAAGGAGCGCTTCGACATCCGCTGTCCCTCCACCAGCACCGCCACCGGCTCCCTGTCCGGGGGCAACATCCAGAAGGTGATCCTGGCCCGGGAGATCAGCCGGGAGCCCAAGGCCCTGGTGGCGGTCTACCCCACCCGGGGCATCGACATGGGCGCCCAGGAGTTCATCCACGAGCAGCTGCTGGCGCGGCGCCGGGAGGGCGTCGGGATCCTGCTGATCTCCGAGGAGCTGGAGGAGGTCATGAACCTCTCGGACCGCATTGCGGTCATCTACAAGGGGAAGATCCTCAAGGTCCTGCCGGCGGTGGAAGCCACCCGGGAGCGCCTGGGCATCCTCATGGCCGGCCTCGCAGACCCGGATTCCCCCGGCGATGCACCGGTGGCAACGCAGGCTGGAGTGGCCCATGAATAGGAACAAGCTCCTCTACTCCGGCGCCATCATCCTCGCCGTGACGCTCATCGCCGCCCTGCTGGTGGCGCTGGTGCTGTTCTCCATCGGCGCCAGCCCCCTGGCCACCTACAAGACCATCCTCACGGGGCCACTGTCGGATCTGTTCGGCGTGACGGAAGTCCTGGTGCGCTCCGTGCCCCTGATGTTGGTGGCCCTGGGTATCGCGATCTCCTTCCGCAGCGGCATCCTGAACATCGGCGCCGAGGGCCAGATCCAGATGGGGGTCATCGCCTCCACGGCCATGGCCTTGGCCATGCCGCACGCTCCCAAGGCCATCCTGCTGCCCGCCACCCTCATGGCCGGGGCCCTGGCCGGTGCCCTCTGGGGCGGCGTTGCCGGGTGGCTGAAGGCCAAGCTGCAGGTGAACGAGATTCTCAGCACCGTGATGCTCAACTACATCGCTGCCCAGGTGTACACCTTCCTCCTGCGGGGCCCCATGCTGGACCCCAATGAGCTGGAGACGGGCTCGGGCACACCTCAGTCCATGCGCCTCCCGGAGCTGGCCTTCCTGGATACGATCATTCCCGGGACGCGCATCCACATGGGCTTCATCGTGGCCCTGGTGGCGGCGTTGCTGGTGTGGATGCTGCTCTGGAAGACCACCCTGGGCTATCGCATGCGCACCGCCGGGGCCGGGGCCAAGGCCGCCCGCTATGCCGGCGTGCCCGTGGAGCGCTACCTGATCGTGGCCATGCTTATGGCCGGTGGCTTTGCGGGCCTGGCGGGGGCCGTGGAGGTCTCCGGCGTCCACCACCGGGCCATCGAGGGCATCTCCTCGGGCTACGGCTTTGCGGGCATCGTGGTGGCCCTCTTCGGCATGCTCCACCCGGGCGGCATCATTCCGTCCTCCATCTTCTTCGGCATCCTGCTCATCGGTGCTGACATGACCCAGCGCTCGGCCTCCGTGCCCGCCAACATGGTGCTGGTGCTGCAGGGCGTGATCATCCTCTCCATCGTCAGTGCCCAGAGCTTCCTGCGAAATCCCTACGCCCAGGAGCGCTTCTTCCGGTGGTTCGCGCGGTTCTCGCCCTCGGCATCCAAGCCCGGGAAAGGAGTCCAGTCATGAGCGCCGGACTGATGCTCTACAACGTTCTCTGCCTGGCGGTGCCCTTCTCCGTGGCCCTGCTGCTGGCGGCATTGGGGGAGAACTTCAACCAGCGAGCTGGCGTCTTCAACCTGGGCTGTGACGGCATCATGTGCATGGGCGCCTTCCTGGGCTTCATGGTGCCCTTCGCCATGAAGGCCACCCCCTGGGCCGCCTATGGGAACTTCCTTGGGCTGGGCGCCGCCATGGCCGTGGGTGCCGCCATGGGGATTGTGTTTGCTCTGGTGACCGTGACCTTCCGGGCCTCCCAGGGCATCGCGGGCATCGGCCTGCAGATGCTGGGCTGGGGCCTGGCCGGCACCCTCTTCCGCCACTTCGTAGGGGGCGTCACCGGCGTGGAGGGCATGGCGGCCATCGCCATCCCCGGCCTCTCCAAGATCCCCTTCCTGGGCGGCGTGCTCTTCAACCACAACGCCCTCACCTACACGGCCCTGCTGCTGGTGCCCGCCTGCTGGTTCCTGCTCTACAAGACGCCCTGGGGCCTCAAGGTGCGGGCCGTCGGCACCCACCCCCGCGCCGCTGACACCATGGGCATCCGCGTGGATCTCATCCGCTATCAGGCCCTCATGCTGGGGGGTGCCATGGCGGGTCTCGCCGGGGCCTACCTGTCCCTGTGCCAGGCCAAGATGTTCTCGGATGACCTGGTGGCAGGCCGGGGCTTCATCGCCGTGGCCCTCGTCTACTTCGGCCGCTGGAGCCCCCTGGGCATCCTGGGCGGCGCCCTGCTCTTCAGCATTGCCCAGTCCTTCCAGCTCTCCATGCAGGTGTGGGGCATCAAGTTCCCCTACGAGTTCGCCGTCATGCTGCCCTACGTGCTGGTCATCGTCGTCCTGGCCCTGGCCCGCAAGGCTCGGCAGCTGGGCCCCACGGACCTGGGCAAGCCCTACAACCGCGAGATGCGCTTCTAGCTCCGTTCAACCCTGATGCATCGCCTTCGAGGCAACCCATGACCTTCTCTGCCGACACCCTGCTCCAAGCCTTTCGCACCGCCTACCCCACCTCCCACGTGCGGCTCCTTGCAGAGCCCGCGATGTTCCTCCGGAGCAACCTGGGGCGGAGCTACACCGCCGAGGGCATGCCGGTGGCCACCCCCGAGGGTGCGCTGGACTACGCCCAGGCCTACATGAATGGCCTGACCGAGCGGGCCCAGGCCACGGAGGGCTTCGAGCTGAATGCCGCTCACCCCTGGATCATCGGCCTGTTCCCGGGCAATGCCACGACCTCCCCGCTGATCTTCATCTTCGGGAACATCATCCGCTACGGTCGCGAGACCTGGGTCGAGGTGGGCACGCCCACCTATGATCAGCTGACCTTCTAGGCCTGCCAAAAGGTCTGGTGGAGGGCGGCGATCTCGGCTTCTACCTCCGGCACAGGACCGATGACCTCGATGGCCTTCTGGCCCCGGGCGAAGAGGTCTCGGCAGGGCAGGTCCAGGGTGGGATTCTCCGGGTGGTTGCCCGTGAAGGCTCGCAGGCGGCCCTCGTCCATGCCATAGACCAGGCGCCCGATGTTGGCCCAGTACTGGGTACCTGCGCACATGGCGCAGGGCTCCACGGTGGTGTACAGGGTGCAGTCCGCCAGGTAGGCGGGAGAAAAGTTGGCATCCGCAGTGCGGGCCAGCACGGCCTCCGCGTGGTTCACCGCGTTCACATTGGCCTGCTCCAGCAGGACCGTCTCATGGTCCGGCCCCACCAGCAGGGCGCCGAAGGGGTGGTGGCCCTGGGAGACAGCAGCCTCCGCCACCGCATTCGCCCGCCGGAGGTGGCGTAGCAATTGATCACGGCTCGGACTGGACACGGGGCCTCCTCGTCGGTGGAGCGGGTTCCGCGCAGCGCCTAGCGCTTCCGGGAACGGCCCAGGTTGAAGGCACCGGGCTGCATGGGCAGCCAGTGGTTCATGAAGAGCGGCTGAGCCACCTTGTCTGCAGCCTTGAGGCGCTTGAGGGTGCCGGCGTGGTCCTGGGCGGCCAGCACGATGGCGAAGGCATGGGCCAGGGCCGCGAAGGTGGTGATGCTGCAGCTGAAGAGGAGGTCCTCGCTGGGCACGGGGATCAGGATGTCGGCGTGATCCTTGAGCGGCGAGTCGGCCCGGTCAGAGAAGGCCAGCACCGGGATGTTGTTGCTCCGCGCAAAGATGGCCGAGTCAATGGTCTCGCGGCTGTAGGGGGCAAAGCTGAGAACCACCAGCAGGTCGTGGGAGTCCAGGTTCGCCACCTGGTTGGAGAAGTCGGAGGGAATGGCCGCAATGCAGGGCAGGCCCGCCTGGGTGAGGTAGAGGGCCATGACCAGGCTCATGACGTGGGAGACGCCCCGGCCCAGGATGACGCGGTGGTGGGCCTGCACGAGCATCCGAGCCGCCGATTCCAGGGTGGGCTGGTCCACCATCTGGATGAGGCGGTTCAGGTTCTCACCATCCCGTCGGGCCACTTCCGCCAGCGTGCCGAAGACATCCGTCGGGGACTCCATGGACTCCAGATCGGAGTCGCCACTGCGGGCCTGGCAGGCCTCCCGCAGCGCATCGCGGAACTCGCTGAAGCCGCGGTAGCCCAGGCGCTTCGCAAAGCGCACCACCGTGCCCACGCTTACCTCGGCGCGATCCGCCATGGATTCGATGCCCCAGAGGGCGCCCAGGAGTGGATCGGACATCAGCGCATCGGCGATGCGCCGCATGGCCTCCGGCAGCTCGTGGTAGGCCTCGGCCAGGCGGGTCTGGATGGGTTGGGCAGGCGCGGGAGTGGACATATGGTCTGAAAATTATAGCATTCGAAAGAAAACTGTTACCGCAGCCCCTGGAGATTCTCTGCGGCGTTTGGCGACCTCAGATTTCCTTCAGCAGCTCCTGTTTCCGCTTGGCGAACTCTTCCTCCGTGATGAGGTTCTGCTCCCGCAGCTGCTTCAGGCGGAGGAAGCGCTGTTCCAGGTTCAGGGAGGGCGCAGGGGCTACGGGGGCCGGGGCGGCGGCAGGGGCCGTCGCAGCTGCCGGGGTGGGGGCTGAGAGGGCCAGGGGCAGGACCAGCCAGTCCGGGCGGCGGCGCTCGGCGCCATCGGCCTTCAGCACCACGGGGCTGGTCTTGGTGCGGGAGCCGAACTTGTACTCGGGCATCTGGAGGGTCAGCGTGTACGCAAAGGCCACATCCCAGCGGGCGTCATGGACCAGGAGGTTCAGCCTCCCCTCCACCACGAAGAGCCGGGCTGTCACGGTCAGGGCGTAGGGCGAGATGGCGCCGAGGCGCTTGGTGGTGCTGACGAGCTCCACGTCCTCGCCTGGGCGGGCCACGGCGAGGGCTTCGGAGAGGGGTCGGCTCAGCTCGGCGGCCTCATTGGGGTCGAAGAGGTGCTCGTCACCCTCGGGGCTTGCGACCATGACGGAGCCCAGCGCCTGCTCCAGGGCCTTCGCGCTCACTTGGACCGGATGGCTGTTGGGGGGTGCGCCTGGCTCGGCGGGGCTGCGCCGGAGCCAGCTGAAGGGTGAGAGATCCCACTGGCGCCGCGAGGTGGGCGGCGCCGCCTGGAGCGGAGTCAGTCCAGCCAGCAGGGTTAGGACCAGGGCGGTGCGAAGGAACTGCATGGGACCTCCGGGAAGGGGGAGCAACGTACCCGGTCATGATCACCCCGACCGCCCCAGGCTGGATACTGGGATTGCGGGGCAGGTCGTTGATTCGAGTCCAACTGGGCGCTGGTGCGGGCGCCGACCCGCTGAACGTTGGACTCGAACCGCGCCTGGCTTCGCCAGTCGCCGGCCTTGTTCGGCGCGACAGAGGCTCCGACTCCGCGAGCGTAGCGAGTGGGAGCACCCTCCGGGGGAGGGTGCGTCAGGCGGAGGGGCACGCCTCGGCAAGTCCACTCGTTGATTCGAGTCCAACTGGGCGCTGGTGCGGGCGCCGACCCGCTGAACGTTGGCCTCGAACCGCGCCTGGCTTCGCCAGTCGCCGGCCTGCTTCGGCGTGCCATCTAGGCACGCCTCGGGCAGTCCACTCGTTGATTCGAGTCCAACTGGGCGCTGGTGCGCCCAGTTGGACTCGAACCAACGACCTGCAGCTTAGAAGGCTGCTGCTCTATCCACCTGAGCTATGGGCACGCAGGTCCAGTCTAGCGGGTTGGGGACTGGGATGCAGGGGGGCGGAAAGGAGCGGCGCTGGGGGGGAAACGGTGAGAGGCTCTCTGGAATGTCTGCTGCCACTGATTCCCAGGGCCTGTCCCTCCCGCTGGTCCTGATCATGGCTACGGCCACGGGGCTGGCGGTGGCGAGCAACTACTTCGCTCAGCCGCTGCTGCCCACCCTGGCTGTGGACCTTCGCCTGTCTACGGCTCAGGCGGGGGGGATCGTCACCACGGCCCAGCTGGGCTATGCGACCGGCCTGTTGTTCATCGTGCCGCTGGGGGACCTCTTCGAGCGCAGGGCCCTCATCACGCTGATGTCTGTCTTGTCGGCGGCGGGGCTGCTGACGGTGGCGCTGGCACCCAACCTGGCTGTGGTGCTGGTGGGCACGGCGCTGACGGGCCTCTTCTCGGTGGTGGCCCAGATCCTGGTCCCCTATGCGGCCACCCTGGCCTCCCCGGACCAGCGGGGCAAGGTGGTGGGCACGGTCATGAGCGGCCTGCTCCTGGGCATCCTCTTCGCCCGCACGGTGGCCGGAGCTCTGACCTCCCTGGGTACCTGGCGCACGGTCTACTTTGTCGGCGCAGGGGCCATGGTGGGGGTCGCCTTCGTCCTGCGGCGGGCCCTGCCCAAGCACCATCAGCCGGTGGACCTGTCCTACTTCCGTTTGATCCTGTCCATCTTTGCGCTGTTCCGGGAGGAGCCGGTGCTGCGCCTCCGGGCCCTCCTGGGGGCGGCGGCCTTCGGCACCTTCAGCGTCTTCTGGACCTCCATGGCCTTCCTCCTGGCGGGCCCCCCGCACCGGCTGTCGCCCAGCAGCATCGGCCTCTTCGGCCTGGTAGGTGCGGCGGGAGCCCTGGCCGCCTCCAGTGCTGGCCGTCTGGCGGATCGGGGAAAGGGCCACTGGGCCACCGGGGGCGGCCTGGCGCTCCTGTTGGTGTCCTGGGTGCCCCTGGCGCTGGTGGGCCGGTCCATGGGGCTCTTCCTGGCCGGTGTCCTGCTGCTGGACTTTGCCATCCAGGGCATCCACATCAGCAACCAGGCGGCCATCTACCGCATCCGCCCGGAGGCCCGCAACCGCCTGACCGCGGCCTACATGACCAGCTACTTCCTGGGGGGCGCCGCCGGCTCACTGGCCTCGGCCGCCGCCTTCAGCCACTTCGGCTGGCTGGGCGTGGTGGTCGTGGGTGCGGCCTTCAGCGCCTCTGGATGCGTGGCGTGGGTTGCAGCCAAAGGTTGGGCCCGTCCCCCCCAAGCCTAGGGGAGGACGGGCCCGGTCTTTAGGGTGTGGCAGGCCTTAGTGGCCGCCACCATCGGTGCTGAGACCCAGCTGATCGAAGGCCCAGAAGAGCAGGCTGAGAGCGATGGCCACCACGGTGCCCAGGGCCATGCCCTTCATCTCCACGGTGCCCAGCTTCACGGCGGCGCCGCTGATGCCGCTCACCAGCACCACGGAGGTGAGGATGAGGTTGCGGGACTGGGTGTAGTCCACCTTCTTCTCCACCAGCATGCGGATGCCGGCGGCGGCGATGACACCGAAGAGCAGGATGCAGACGCCACCCATCACCGGCACGGGGATGCTCTGGATGATGGCGGCGAGCTTGCCCGAGAAGGAGACAAGGATGGCGATGACGGCCGTCCCACCGATGACCCACACGCTGTAGACCTTGGTGATGGCCATGACGCCGATGTTCTCGCCGTAGGTGGTGTTGGGGGTGGCACCCACCAGGCCGGACAGCACGTTGGAGATACCGTCGCCGAGCAGCGAGCGATGCAGGCCCGGGTCACGCATGAGGTCGCGGTTGACGATGTTGCCCGTCACCACCAGGTGGCCCACATGCTCCGCCAGCACCACCAGGGTGGCGGGGAGAATGATGAGGATGGCCTGGAGGTTGAAGGTGGGCTTGTAGAGCTGAGGCACCTGGAACCAGGGGGCCGCCTGCACCGCCTGGAGGTTCACCACGCCGAGGCCCAGGGAGATGGCATAGCCCGCCACCACGCCCAGCAGGACGGGGATCACGGAGAGGAAGCCGCGCAGCAGGACCGAGGCCAGGATGGTGATGGCCAGGGTGGACAGCGACACCACCAGGGCCAGCTTGGGGGTCATGCCGAGGGGCACGGTGCTGGCGGTGAGGCCCGCCATGTTGGTGGCCACCGGGGCCAGTTCCAGGCCGATGATGGCCACGATGGCACCCATGGCCGCGGGCGGGAAGATCACCTCGATCCAGCGGGTGCCGGCCACCCGCACGATCTGGGAGACCAGGATGAAGATGAGGCCGAAGACGATGAACCCGCCCTGGGCCGCCGAGTAGCTGAGGCCCGCCGCCATCACAGCAAAGACCGGCGAGATGAAGGCGAAGCTGCTGCCTAGATAGGCGGGGATGCGCCCCTTGGCGATCGCCAGGTAGATCAGCGTGCCCACGCCGTTCATGAGCAGACAGGTGGCCGGGTTCACCTTGAAGAGGAACGGCACCAGCACCGTGGCGCCGAACATGGCGAAGAGGTGCTGCAGGCTGAGGGGGACGGTCTGCGCGAGGGGCAGTCGTTCGTCGACGTCGATGGTTCGGCGTTCCATGGGGGCCTCGATGGGTGGGGATCCGGGGGGTGGATCCAGTCGGAAAGTGAAGTGCGGGGCCGGGTACTCCGGCCTAAAAAGGGGCTCCTCATATTCTTTCAGATAGGGGTCGGAGATGGGACACATCTTGCCCCGTCAGCCCTGCCCGGCCGTGGCCCTTCCTAGGGCAAGCTGGGCGCTGGGGAACGTGAGAGCAGGTCTGAGTGGGGAGGGGTCCGCAGGGCTCAGGGTTGGACGTTGGGCGCAAGCAGGTCTTCCAAGAAGAAGGCCGCCAGCTCGGCTCGCCCCTCGAGCTGCGCCTTCCGGTAGACCCCTTGGGCCTGCTGGCGCACGGTCGCTTCACGGGTCTCTCGCAGATCTGCGATGTCCCGGGTGGACAGCCCCTTCAGCAACAACAGGGCGACTTCGCGCTCGGCGGGGCTCAGGTCCCAGCGGTCGAACTGGTGGTCGATGGCGTGGGACAAGCCCTGGAGAAGCTCGGAGGCCTCGCCTCGCCACCGGTCGGCCTCGGCCTTGGACACGGCCAGATCGCCCCGAAGCCGCTGGACCTCCTGGCGGTGGCGGCGCAGGGTCGAGAGCACCCAGGTCGCCGCACCCAAGGCGCCGAGGGCCGCCAGACCCTCCACCACCAGGTGCGCCGTGCTCACATTGCGCAGCGCCCGGTCCGTGGCCAGGTCCCAGGCGAGCAGGGCGGTGATGCCCAGCAGAATCGCGGCGAACCCAGCCTGGGGCTGCCATCCATCATGTGTGGGAGCAGGCCTGAAATTCTCATGAGTCACAAGGCATTTCTCCAGTCCTACGGGTGTCGGATGGCGAAGGTGCTTCGACTGGACGAAGCTCTACTCATCAGGAGGCTAGCATGCCCGTATTCGCACCCAAGGCCCTGCCGGATGAGTCCGGCCTCACCCCCCAGTTGGTCTGGGATCTCCCCACCCGGCTGTTCCATTGGACCTTAGCGGCCCTCTTCACGGGGGCCTTTCTGGTGGCCATCGCCAGCTCTGAGCACAGCCGGGTGTTCCTCGTGCACATGCTGATCGGGCTGATCCTGGCCTTTGCGATTGTGCTGCGGCTCATCTGGGGCCTGGTGGGCTCCAAACCGTCCCGGTTTAGCTCCTTCCTCTACAGCCCCGCCGCCCTCGGGCGGTATGTGCGGCTGGCCATGAAGGGGGCGGATCAGCCCGGGTCTGGGCACAACCCCGGCTCCAGCTATGCGATCTACGCCATGCTCCTGCTGCCCTTGGCCCTGGTGGCCACGGGCCTCCTGAAGAGCTCAGGCCGGGAGTGGGCGGAGGAGGTCCACGCCGTGCTGGCCTACGGCATGCTGGCGGTGGTCGTTCTGCACCTGGTGGGGATCGCCTGGCACGCCCGGCGACACCGGGACGGCATCGCCCTGGCCATGGTGCACGGCCGCCGACCCGTGGGCGCAGGGGAGGCCATCGCCTCCCACCGCACCTGGGCCGGCGCGGTCTACCTGCTGCTCCTGGGTGGCTGGGCGGCAGGCTTGGTAAATGGTTTTGAGGCCTCGCGGCGTCAGGTGGTGCTGCCGCTGGTGGGCACGGTCCTGCCCCTGGGCGAGGCCAAGGAGGGTAAAGAGGGCAAGGAGGGCAAAGGACGGGGCGCCCGCCAGGAAGGCGGGAAGCAGAAGCACGGTGACGACGACCATTAGGGAGGTCCCGCAGGTGTGAGGCCCAGTAGACTGACCGGTGAACGGCCCTGCGCCCAACGGAGGAACCCCGGCCCATGCTCAGCCAGATCGCACGGCACATTCCCAAGGCGCATCGAATCTTCTATCGGGTCCTGCCCCTGCTGGGGGGCCTGGTCGTCGCAAAGCTGGTGATGCATCGCTTCGGTGTCGAGGTGCTCTCCATCAATACCCTCTTCTCGGGGCTGATCGGTGCCAACGTCTTCCTCATGGGCTTCCTGCTGAGTGGGGTGCTCTCGGACTACAAGGAGAGCGAGCGCCTGCCCGGGGAGATGGCGGCCATCCTGGCCACCCTGGCCGATGAGATGCAGAGCATTCACCGGCGGTCCCGGGCCCCCGTGGCCCTGGCCGGCCTGGCTCACCTCAGCCGCCTGGGCACGACCCTCCACCGCTGGATGCACAAGCAGGAGCGCACCCGAGCCGTCATGGGCCTCATCGGTGACCTGAATGACCACTTCCTGGCCGTGGAGGGGCACACCCAGGCCAACTTCATCGCCCGTCTCAAGCAGGAACAGAGCGCCCTGCGGAAGATCGTCATCCGCATCCACACCATCCGGGAGACCGACTTCATCTCCTCCGGCTACTTCATCGCTCGGACCACCACCCTGCTGCTCCTGCTGGGGCTGGTGTTCGCCCGCATCGAGCCCTTCTATGAGTCCCTGTTCTTCCTGGGGCTGGTGAGCTACCTGCTGCTGTTCCTTCTCTTCCTCATCCGGGATCTGGACAACCCCTTCGGCTACTACGAAAACGAGTCCTCCGAGGATGTGTCGCTGAAGCCCCTGGAGGACGCCATGGCGGACCTTGAGGCCCGGCTGGCCCTGGAGCAGGCGGCGGTGGCCCCCCAAGGCTGACCCCCCCGGTGGGGCCGGAATCTCGGAACCGGATCTGGCCCGGCTCCGGCCACTGGCGAACCTGAATGGGAACGCAAGTCCAGCTCGCCCTAGGGCGAAGGGGGTCCCATGAAACGCCTAATCCAGTTCGCTACGCTCTCAGCTCTGACACTTATGGTTGCCTGTGGCGGTTCCTCGTCTGGCGGTAGCTCGGCCAGTCCGACGCCGCCCGCCCCCGCCCAGTTCGTCACGGGAACGATCACGGCCAAGGCCCCGGGCAGCATCCAGGTCAACGGCGTGACTCTCGCCACGGCGAGCGCCACGGTGCTCATCGAGAAGGCCCGCCAGCCCGAGTCCGAGCTCAAGCCGGGCATGGTGGTGCGGGTGAAGGCCCACCACAACGGCAGCACCGGGGAGGCCCTCGAGGTGACCTTCGAGGATGCGGTCAAGGGCAAGGTCGCGGCCGTCAGTGGCGCCACCCTCTCCGTGGGGGGCCAGACCGTCCGGGTGGATGACAGCACCGAGTTCGAGGACAACACGGCCCGGTTGGCCGGGGTGCATGCCGAAGACCGGGTGCGGGTCTCTGGCGTGCCGGACAACCGAGGTGGCATCCGCGCGACACGGATCGAAACGAATCAGGCGGGGCATGGGGACGATTTCGAGCTCAAGGGCCTGGTCTCTGGCCTCACGGCCACCGGCTTCACCCTCAAGCTCACCCCGGATGCCGGTGCCGCTGATACCTACACCGTGAACCTGCTGGGCGGCGCCACCCTGCCGGTGGGGCTGGCTGAGGGTGCCTTCGTCGAGGTGCGCTCCCTGAAGTCAGTCCAGGCCGGCAATGTCATCGAGGCCTCCAGCATCTCCCTGGAAGACGACAGCCCCGGCGAGACCGGGAGCGAGACCGAGGTGGAAGGCCTCGTGACGGCGGCGACAGGATCCACCCAGTTCACCGTGGCTGGGGTCACCGTCACCACCTCGGCGGACACCGTCTGGAACGGCGGCGTACCCGAGGACCTGGTGGTGGGCGTGAAGGTGGAGGTGGAAGGTGTCCTTGGGAGCAACTCCCTGGCGGCCACCAAGGTCAGCTTCCGGGCCAACAGCCGGCTCCAGGGTGCGGTGACAGCCCCCCTGGCCGGATCGGATGGAACGGGTACCCTCCTGGTGAACGGCGTCCTCATCCGGGTGGATGCCCTGACCGACCAGCGGGTGCGCCTCTCCAGCCTGGTGGCAGGTCAGCTGGTGCAGGTCCGCGGCACCCTGGGCCGAGATGGTCTCTCCATCGTGGCCACCCGCCTCGAGACCACCAATGACGACCGGCCCATGCTCCAGGGTGTGGTGACCGCCAAGGATGCTACGGCTCGGACCCTGACGGTGCTGGGCAAGACCGTGTCGCTGGACCAGGCCAACATCTCGGGGCACTCCAGTCAGTCCGGGGTGGAGGGACCGACCATGACCACCGACGCTTTCTTCTCCGCCGTGGTGGTGGGAGAGACCGTGATCCAGGCCCGGGGCAAGGATGCGGCCGCCTTCACGGACCCCGTTCTGACCGCCAAGGAGGTGAGCCTGGAAGGACAGCGGTAGGCGACAGATGACCTGGGGCCCGGTCGGAAACCGGGCCCCAGGTCTCCTGGGCTAGTAACGCCTGGGGTGGCGCCTC
>CAITBU010000137.1 GCA_903890595.1 uncultured Holophagaceae bacterium
ATGGAGATGGGCAACCGCTGGATCACGGCCCGGCTGGCCCACCCGCCCACCACTCAGGAAGCGCTGGAGCGCACCATTCCCAACCCCCGCTTCCGCCGCAAGCGGGGGGAAGCCCTCTGGGAAGTGTTCCGCGAGGGGGCTCATGAAACTCAGGAAGATGCGGATTCGTCCGATGGGTTGATCTGGAACAACCCAGGGAACCCATGAACCCTCCACTCGCACTCCCGAACGACGACGGCCTCCTCATCACCTTCCCCAAGGGCCTCCTGGGCTTTCCCCAGCTGACCCTCTTCCGCCTCCTCGAGCCCCACGACGGCTACCCGCTGAAGTTCCTGCAGTCCGAGGAGGATCCAGAGGTCTCCTTCACCTGCATCAACCCGGCGGTGATCAAGCCGGACTACGATGTGCCCCTCAGTGCCGAGGAAGCCCAGGCCCTGGGTCTGGAGTCCCCCGAGGACGCCCTGATCCTGACCCTGGTGGTGGTGCCGGAGGACCCCCGGCAGATGACCACCAACCTGGCCGGTCCCCTGGTCCTGAACGGGAAGACCCGGATGGGCTACCAGATCGTGTTTGGCTCAGAGAAGTTTCCCCTGCGCTATCCGATCCTCCCCCAGGACTGAGCTGGTCTGCTAGCCTTCGAGCATGCTGGTCATCACCCGGAAGCTGGAGCAGTCCATCATCATTGGCGGCGAGGTCGAGGTCATTGTCCTCGGCGTTACCAAAGATGGGGTCCGTCTGGGCATCAAAGCGCCCCGCAGTGTCCAGGTCCACCGGCGCGAGGTCTTCGAGGCCATCGCCGCCGAGAATCGCGCCGCCACTGAGACCCGGGTCCCCGTCCAGGATGCTGCCGCCCTGCTTCGGGCCGCTCATCCTCCCAAGCCAAAAGACCGATAAGGACCCACCGAGGTCCCTGTGAACGTCTCTCCCGCCGGTGCCATTGCCCAGAGCCAACAGCTGATCCAGGCCGGCGTGGCCATGGGCGTGCTCCGCAAGTCCCTCGACATCCAGGCCCAGGAAGGGGCGGCCATGGTGAAGCTCCTGGACCAGTCGGCAGGCCTGGGTCAGCGGATCGACACGACGGCCTGAGGCCTATTTGAGATAAGGCGCCAGGTACCGGCCGGTGATGCTGGTCTTCTTGCGGGCGATCTCTTCGGGGGTGCCCACGGCGATGAGGCGGCCGCCCTCGCCACCGCCTTCGGGGCCCAGGTCGAGGATCCAGTCGGCGGTCTTGATGACGTCGAGGTTGTGCTCGATGACGATGATGGTGTTCCCCGTCTCCACCAGGCGGTTGATGACCTCCAGCAGCTTCTGGATGTCCTTGAGGTGCAGGCCGGTGGTGGGCTCGTCCAGGATGTAGACCGTGCGCCCTGTGGCCCGCTTGCTGAGCTCCTTGCCCAGCTTCACGCGCTGGGCCTCGCCGCCGGAGAGGGTGGTCGCGCTCTGCCCCAGGCGGATGTAGCCGAGGCCCACGTCGATCAGCGTCTGCAGCTTGTTGGCCAGCACGGGAATGGGTGCGAAGAGGACCAGGGCCTCCTCCACGGTCATGTTCAGCACATCGGAGATGCTCTTGCCCTTGTAGTGGATCTCCAGGGTCTCGCGGTTGTAGCGCTTGCCCTTGCACTGCTCGCAGGTGACGTAGACATCTGGGAGAAAGTGCATCTCGATGCGCAGCAGGCCATCGCCCTCGCACTTATCGCAGCGCCCGCCCTTGACGTTGAAGCTGTAGCGGCCGGGCGCGTAGCCCCGGGCCTTGCTCTCCGGCAGGTGTGCGAAGAGCTCCCGCAGGGGCGTGAACAGACCCGTGTAGGTGGCGGGGTTGCTGCGCGGGGTGCGCCCGATGGGGGCCTGGTCGATGTCGATGACCTTGTCGATGGCCTCGAGGCCTTTGATGGCCTTGTGCTTGCCGACGATGTGCACGCCCTGGTGCAGCTGGTTGGCGAGGGCCTTGTAGAGGATCTCGTTCACCAGGGTGCTCTTGCCCGAGCCGCTGACACCGGTCACGCAGGTGACCAGGCCGATGGGAAACTCCGCATCCACCTTCTTGAGGTTGTTCTCTTCGGCGCCCAGCACCGAGAGGTAGCCCCGCTTGGCCTTGCGGCGGACGCGCGGCACGGGGATCGAGTCGCGGCCCGCCAGGAAGTCACCCGTGATGGAACCGGGCGTGTCCCGGATCTCGTCGGGGGTGCCCTGGGCCACCACGTAGCCGCCGTGCTCACCGGCGCCGGGGCCCATGTCCACCACGTGGTCGGCGGCCAGGATGGTCTCCAGGTCGTGCTCCACCACCAGCACCGTGTTGCCCAGGTTGCGCATCTCCTTGAGGGTGCGGATGAGCTGCAGGTTATCCCGCTGGTGGAGGCCGATGCTCGGCTCGTCCAGCACGTAGAGCACGCCCTGGAGCTTGCTCCCGATCTGGGTAGCGAGGCGGATGCGCTGGCCCTCGCCGCCGGAGAGGGTGGCCGCGCTGCGGTCCAGAGTGAGGTAGCCCAGGCCCACATCGTCCAGGAAGCCCAAGCGCTCGCGGATCTCCTTCAGCACCTTCTCGGCGATGACGGCGTCCTTCCCTTCCAGGGCCAGATCCGTGAACCACTGCCGGGACTCGCGCACGCTCTGGGCCGCAACCTGGGCGATGTTCAGGCCGCTCACGAAGACCGCCAGCACCTCGGGCTTGAGCCGCTGCCCGGCGCAGACCTCGCAGGGGATGATGCGCATGGAGGCTTCCAGCTCGGCCTGGATCTCCTCACTGGTGGTCTCCCGGTAGCGGCGCTCCAGGTTGCCGACGATGCCCTCGAAGTGATGGACGAAGTCGTAGCGGCTGCGCTTGCTCTCGTAGGTGAAGCGCATCTCCTTCTCAGTGCCGTGCAGCAGCAGGCGGCGAATGTCGGCGGGCAGCTTCTTCCAGGGGGTGTCGAGGCCGAACTTCAGCTTCTTGGACAGCTGGTCCATCATCTGCGAGCGCCAGCCATCTTCCGCCACGCTCCGCCAGCCGCTGGCCTGGATGGCCCCTTCGTTGATGGAGAGGCCCGGGTTGGGGATGATCAGCTCCTCGGCGAACTGGCGCTTGAAGCCTAGGCCGTCGCAGGTGGGGCAGGCGCCGTAGGGCGTGTTGAACGAAAACGAGCGCGGCTCCAGCTCCGGTAGCCCCTGGCCAAACAGGCGGCAGGCGGCGCTGTTGCAGGCCAGCTTGGAGGAGAACAGCACCTCGCTGCCGTCGAAGTCCACCAGCACCCCACCTTCCGCCAGGTTGGAGGCGATCTCCAGGCTGTCTGCCAGGCGGGTCTGGATGGCCGGAGAGACCTTGAGGCGATCGATGACCACCTCCAGCGTGTGCTTCTTCTGCTTGTCCAGGTCGGGGATCCCGTCGGTCATGTCGATCATCTGGCCGTTCACTCGGGCCCGGATGTAGCCCCGCTTCATGAGGTCCTGAAGCAGCTTCTTGTACTCACCCTTGCGGCCCCGCACCACCGGCGCCAGGATCTGGAGCTTGGTGCCTTCGGGCCGCGCCAGGATCTGATCGGTCATCTCCTGGATGGTCTGGCTGGCGATGGGCTGGTGGCAGGCCACGCAGGTGGGGCGCCCGGTGCGGGCGTAGAGCAGGCGCAGGTAGTCGTAGATCTCCGTGACCGTGGCCACAGTGGAGCGGGGGTTCTTGCTGGTGGTCTTCTGCTCGATGGAGATGGCTGGAGACAGGCCCTCGATGCTGTCCACATCGGGCTTCTCCATCTGGTCCAGGAACTGGCGGGCGTAGGCCGACAGGCTCTCCACATAGCGCCGCTGGCCCTCCGCGTAGAGGGTGTCGAAGGCGAGGCTGGACTTGCCCGAGCCCGAGAGCCCGGTGATGACCACCAGCTGGTTGCGGGGCAGGGTCAGGTCGAGGTTCTTGAGGTTGTGTTCCCTCGCACCCTTGATGTGAATGTGTTCCATAGATCCTCAGCTTACTCCGTTTTTTTTTCGCTTTCCCGTATTGCGTCTAGAATCATCTGATGCATCCAGCCGCGCTGGCAATCCTTCTGCACCGCGCCCTCGAGGTGCGCTTGGCGCGCCTGCAGGAACTCCTGGGCCAACCGCACTGGGCCGATGACACGGAGCGATTGCATCAGGTCCGGGTAGCTGCCCGAAGGCTGGGGGCTGTGCTGGACCTGGTGGATCTCGAAATCTACCCGAACCACAAGTCCCAGCGGCGGGCTCTCAAGGAGCTGGTGGACACCCTGGGCCTCCCCCGGGAGCTGGATGTCCACGCCGGAATCCTGCGCACCTACCTGGCGGGGACCGTCAGGGTGGCTCACGCCGCCTCCATCGAACACGTGCTGGTGCGGGTGGACCGGGACCGAGCCAAGGCCCGGCGGAACATGACCAAGAGCCTGAAGCGCCTGCGGCTCCCGGACCTGGACCGCCTGCTGGAGGTGCCGACTCTACCCGACCCCTTCCAGCCCATCACCCTTCAGGAGGGTGCCTGGGCCTGCCTGGAGCCCCGGGCGGAGGCGGCCCTAGGGGGCCTGGCCGCTCTGACCGAGCGGGAGAACCCCTCCGCCATGCACAAAGCCCGGGTGCGCATCAAGAAGCTGCGCTACGCCGTTGAAGCCCTGGAGGCGGCCTTTCTGGACCCCCCGGAGGCTTGCCTCAAAGACCTGCGGAACCTCCAGACCCTCCTCGGAGACCACCACGACCTGGCGGTCCTGGAGGATCTCCTTTGGACCACCGAGGCCGGGCTTCGGGCCGGCGGCCACGGAACGCTGGGTGAGGGGACCCTCGACCTGCTGGGAGAGGTGGCCGAGGACCGGCGAGCCCTGTTCGGTCGCTTCGTCCAGGCGGCCGAAGGCCTGAACCAACCCGCATTCACAGGTGCGATGAGGCCCCTGCTTGGGCTGGACGCAGGCGGCTCCCTGTGAAGCCCTGGCCCCTCCGCTTCCGTCCCGCAGCTTGGCTCCACAGCCTGCACGCCAAGCTGTTCCTTCTCCTGGGCCTGGTGACCAGCCTGATCACCGTAGCCGTGGCCTACTCCATCGTCCGCAACAGTGGTCGGGAATTGGAGAGCTACACGCAGAGGCTGGTCATCGAGGCCGCCGGCACGGTGGAGACCGATATCCTGGAGCGCGATCCCACCTTCCGGGATGCCGACAAGCTGGATCAGCTGCTGGCCAGCATTGCTGGCCCGGACCGCAGCATCTTCCAGATCGATGTGTTCCGCCGGGTGGGTCGAGGCAACGAGGTGGAACTGGTCCGCTCCTCGGGGGACGAGGCGGCCATCGAGTGGGGCCCGGAGATTGGCTCCTACCTCTCCCTCAAAGGCCCCCAGGCGGAGCTGGTGGACCTCAACACCGGCGGGCGGGCCTGGAAGGTGTACCTGCCCATCCGCGCCCACCGACCGGGGCAGCCGCCTCTGGGCCTGATCCGCGCCTACATCGACCTGGAGCGGTGGGAGGTCATCTGGAACAAGAACTTCAACCGCACCCTGAAGACCCTTCCGGGGGTCCTCCTGGGCGAGTTCATCCTGCTCTGGCTCATCCTCCGCATGCTCATCAGCGACCCCATCGATGCCATGGTCGAGACCATGCAGCGCCTGGAACGAGGCGATCCCAGCGCCCGCGCCCCGGTGCGGCGGAGCGACGAGCTGGGCCTGATCGCCCACCGCTTCAATGACATGGCCATCCAGCTGGAGCTGGCGGGGGAGGAGCGCGAAGCGCTCATCCGCGAGGTGCGCGGCCTGAACAGCAACCTCCAGGACCGCATCGACGCAGCGCTGGCCGAGCTCAAGGCCAAGAACGATGAGCTGGCGGCACAGGTGGAGCGCAACGCCCTCCTGCGGGAGGAGCTGGGGGCCCAGGAACGCCTGGCTGTGGCGGGCCAGCTCACGGCCACCTTCGCCCACGAGGTGGGTACCCCCCTCAACCTCGTGGCGGGCCACCTCCAACTCCTGGAGTCCCAAAAGGGCCTGCCGGACAAGGCCCGGGAACGGCTCCAGGTCATCCAGTCCCAGATCCAGCGGGTGGGTGACATCGTGCGCCGCCTCCTGGACCTCACCCGCCGCCCCCAGCTGCACCGGGAGCCCCAGACCTTCGCCGACCTTCTAGCGGATCTGCAGCAGCTCTGGACCCCCACCCTGGCCGCCCATTCCGTCACGGTGCAGACGGAGGCACCTCCCGGCTGCTCCCTGGATGTGGACCGCAAGCAGATGGAGCAGCTCTTTTTGAACCTCATGAACAACGCCATGGACGCCATGCCCGGTGGAGGCTCAGTGCAGCTCACGGTGGGTCCCTCCGGGGACAGCACGCCAGGCGACCTGTGGTGGGAGCTGCGCTTCCGCGACTCTGGCCAGGGCATCCCCGCCGAGGTGCTTGGCCAGGTGTTCCGGCCCATGTTCACCACCAAGCCCGAGGGCGAAGGCACGGGCCTGGGCCTCAGCATCTGCCGCGAGATCGTCCGCAACCACGGCGGCGAGATCCACATCGAGAGCACCGAAGGCCAGGGCACCTGCGTCGTGTTCACCCTTCCAGGTGCGCCCAGCGCCTAGATCTCCACGACCTCGATGTCGCCCAGCGCTTCTTCCAGGAAGCGACTGCCGACCTCTTTGAGGCGGGTGCTGGCGTCGGTCAGCTGGACGGTGAGCCCACCGCGGGACCCGGCGGTGCGGTAGCCCAGGCTGCCCCGCAGCAGGTGGTCCACCGCCCGGGCCGTGACCTGGCCGCTGTCGATCCAGCGGGTGCCGGGGCGGCTGCGCTCCAGGCTGATCATGAGCGTGGGGTAGTGGGTGCAGCCGAGCACGACGGTGGCCACCTCGGGGGGCAGCTGCTCCAGATAGCGGCGACAGATGGCGTCGGTCAGCGCGTCATCAAACCAGCCCTCCTCTGCCAGGGGCACCAGCAGGGGGCACGCCACGCTGTGGATGGTGCGGGTGGGGTCGTGCCGCAGGACCGCCGCCTCGTAGGCCCCGCTGCTGACGGTGGCCAGGGTCCCGATGATGCCGATGGCGCCCGGATGCTGCACCGCCGCTTCGGCGCCGGGCTCGATCACG
>CAITBU010000138.1 GCA_903890595.1 uncultured Holophagaceae bacterium
CAGAAGGAGGGCTTCAGCTACGGAGCCGGCTCCATGATGAATGTCGGCAGCCAGGACCCCATCGCCATCTGGCAGGCCTATGCTCTGCTTGCCCCGGAGAACGCCACCAAGCTGGAGGCCGCCTTTGACGACGAGATCCAGAAGGCCCTGAAGGACGGCTTCACCGCCGAGGAGCTGGAGTTCGCCCGCACCACCTGGCTCCAAGGCGAGCTGACGGACCGTCAAGAAGACCGCGCCATCGCTCGCTGGCTGGGCCGCAGCCTGAACCTGGGCCGCTCGGTACGCTTCGAGGCCGAGGTCGAGGAGAAGGTGAAGGCCCTGAAGCTCGAAGAGGTCAACGCCGCCCTCCGCAAGCACCTCCGCCCCGAGTCCTTCGTGGTGGTCAAGGCCGGGGATTTCACCAAGACCGAGAAGAAGTAGCCCTTTCCAGCGGGTTTCAAGGAAAAGGGAGCGGCCCTGCCGCTCCCTTTTCCTTTGTAACAAAAAGATCCCTGTGGTCTTCTGATAGTCCGCTTGGCGTTGCTAGGGACGCGGAGCGAAGACGGAGGGCGTCGCCATGGCACGCATCGAACGGCAGTGGCAGGCAGAACACGAGGGGACCGCGCTGGCCTCAGAGCTGCACAAGGTGATGGTGATCAGCCACCGCCAAGCCAAGGGCTTCATTGATGGCCACTGCGTCACCGTCAACGGCGAGATCGCCGACAAGCACGGGCTGCGCCTGAAGGTCGGGGACACCCTGCTGGTGGCCTTTGATCCGGAGCGCACCTACGAGGTGCTACCGGCGGCCCGCAAGCTCCAGTCCGGCCCCTACGAGACCCTGTGGGAAGACAACCACCTGATGTTCGTCTTCAAACCCGCCGGCCTGCTCACGGTGCCTGCGGAGCAGGGCAGCGAGCCCAGCCTGGCTGAGGCCATCACCGAGTCCTACCGGCGCCGCGGCTTCAAGCGCTTCAACCTGTTCATCGTCCACCGCCTGGACCGCTTCACCAGCGGCGTCCTGGTCTTCGCCAAGACCCCGGAGGCCGTCCACGGCCTCAAGAAGCTCTTCGAGCTCCATCGCCTGCAGCGGATCTACTGTGCGGTGCTGGTGGGTGAGCTGCCGGAGAACAGTGGCACCCTGGCGGGCCACCTCATCGAGCACGCCAAGTCCCTCAAGATGTCCGTGGCCAAGGAGCGCAAGGGCCCCGGCGGCGGCAAGCGCATGCCCCCCGGTGCCAAGGAAGCGGTCACCCACTACCGCGTGATCGAGCGCCTGCCCGGCCACACCGTGGTGGAAGTCAAGCTGGAGACCGGCCGCCGCAACCAGATCCGCGTGCAGTTCGCCGACCGCGGCTACCCCCTCCTGGGCGACCAGGTCTATGGGGTGGAGAGCCCGCTCCTGGACCGTCAGGCCCTGCACGCCGAGCTGCTGGGCTTCAAGCACCCCGTCACCGAGGACCAGGTCACGGTGACCGCCCCCATGCCCGCCGACATGGAAGCGGCCCTGAAGGCCCTCCGCAACATGGCCCGCCTGACCCGCGCCACCGTCGGCGAGACCGGCGAGGAAGGCATCTTCAAGCCCGCCGAGACCCGCGACCACAAGCTCAAGCGCGCTGCCAGGGCCCGCCGCTTCGAGGACACCGGCGCCCCGGCCTCCGGCCCCGGACGCTCCTACACCTCGGACCGTCCCGCCCGGCCCCGCAGTGCCGACAGCGACGAGCGCCCCAAGCGCCCGTACTCGGCTGACCGGCCGGCCCGGCCCCGCCGCGAGGATGGAGACGAGCGGCCCAAGCGCACCTTTGGCGCCCCCGACCGCCCCAGCCGACCCCGCAGTGCCGATAGCGACGAGCGCCCCAAGCGGCCCTACGCCGCTGACCGTCCGGACCGACCCCGCCGCGAGGATGGGGACGATCGGCCGAAGCGCACCTTCGGCTCCGCCGACCGCCCCAGCCGACCCCGCAGTGCCGACAGCGAGGACCGCCCCAAGCGCCCGTACTCGGCTGACCGCCCG
>CAITBU010000139.1 GCA_903890595.1 uncultured Holophagaceae bacterium
CCCTTGTTGGCGATGGCCTCGATCATGGGCTCGTTGCGGAAGCTGAGCAGGCGGGCCATCTCATCCATGGACACGGCGGAGGGCATGTCCCGCTTGTTGAACTGGAGGACATAGGGGATGGAGCGGATGTCGAAGCCGTTCTCCCGGAGGTTGGTGGCCAGGTTGGCGATGGACTCGATGTTGGCTTCCATGCGCGCGGCCTGGCTGTCGGCCACGAAGATGATGCCATCGCAGCCCCGCAGGATGAGCTTGCGGCTGGCGTCGTAGAAGACCTGGCCGGGCACGGTGTAGAGGTGGAACCGCACCTTGAAGCCCTTGATGGTCCCCATGTCCAGGGGCAGGAAGTCGAAGAACAGGGTGCGGTCCGTCTCGGTCGCGAGGCTCACCAGCTTCCCGCGCTTCTCCGGGTTGGCCTGCTCGTAGATCCACTGGATGTTCGTGGTCTTCCCGCAGAGGCCGGGGCCGTAGTAGACGATCTTGCAGTTGATCTCGCGGGAGGCGTAGTTGATGAAGGTCATGGCCGGGCCTTCAATCGCCAAAGAGGCGGTCGATGTCCTCGTCAGTGATCTCGCAGAAGGGGCTCTCAAAGCCGCTGCCTGCCGCCGTTTCCTGCAGGGCTCGGGCCTCCACCCGGTCGAAGATCTCCTGCAGCTCCCGGCTGGCCTTCCGCACCCGCAGGCGCACCAGGGCGAGGCTCGAGTTCTGGTCGAAGATCACCACCACGATGCCCCGCTTGCCCACGATGGAGATGTGCAGGTTGTCCTTCTCCCCCTCGTGGAAGAGCAGGCTGAACTCTTTCTCCCCGATGAGGCGGGCCAGGCCATCCGTGGCGGCCACATTGCCGGCGGTGAGGGAGGCCAGACTGGTGGCGTCGATGTCCTGCAGGTCCCCGGCGGCGGCGATCTGCTGGCCGTTCTTGTCCACCAGGAAGACCACCTTGGCGGAGGCGTCCTTGGCGAGGCGGCCAGTGATCTCCTGGAGGGCGCGGTACTCCTCCTCGAAGAGCATAAGGTCAGGCTTCGCCACAGGTGCCTCCAGAAGGGATTCCAATGGGGGGAGGATACCGCAATTTTCAGTACGTCCCTGAGCCTGAGCCGCCCTTTGCGACGGCCAGGGAGGCCGACAGGCCCAGGCGGGTGGCACCAGCCCGGACCATGGCCAGGGCCACCTCATAGGTGCGAATGGCACCGGAGGCCTTCACCCCGAGGGTGGGGCCGACGGTGCTGCGCATGAGGGCCACGTCGGCCTCGGTGGCACCCCCGGTGCTAAAGCCAGTGGAGGTCTTGACGAAGTCCAGGCCGGCCTCCTTGGCCAGCTCGCAGGCCCGGGTCTTCTGGGCATCATCCAGCAGGCAGGTCTCGAGGATCACCTTCAGGACGGCCGGAGCAGGTACGGCCCGCCGGACGGTCTCCAGGTCCCGGCGCACGGCGTCCCAGTCGCCACTGCGGGCCTGGCCGACGGAGAGCACCATGTCGATCTCCTGGGCCCCGGCCTGAAGGGCGGCCTCGGCCTCGGCGGCCTTGGCGACCGAGAGGCTGGCCCCCAGGGGGAAGCCCACCACCGTGCAGGTGCGCACGGCACTGCCCCGCAGGAGGCTGGCCGCCAGCGGTACCCACAGGGAGTTGACGCAGACCGAAGCAAACCCGTAAGCCAGGGCCTCGGCGCAGAGGACCTCCACCTGGGCCCCGGTGGCCTCGGGCTTGAGCAGCGTGTGGTCGATGAGCGGGGAGAGGTCGAAGGGGCCGTCCTGGCCCGGCGGCAGGGTCCCCAGAGCGCGGTGGTGGAGGCCGCTCCCGTCCCTGAAAAGACCCCAGCCCTCGGTGCAGCCCAGGAGCTGTAGGACACCGGGCCTAGGGGGGGCCGTCAGGCGGGCGCGGATTTCGGCGGTGAGGTCCTGCAGGGGGTCGATCATGCCCCCATCATGGCCCAGCCCCGAGGGGCCCGGAAAGGCAGACACAAAAAAGCGGGCCGAAGCCCGCTTTTTTGTGGAACTGGTGAGGCTTGATTACTTCTTGACGGCGGGAGCGGCAGGAGCCTTCTCGGCCTTCTCAGCCTTGACGGCGGGGGCGGCGGCAGCCTTAGGAGCCTTGGCAGCCTTCTTGGCCTTCTTCTCAGCCTTGGGGGCAGCAGGAGCGGCCTTCTCAGCGGCGGGAGCAGCAGGCTTGGCAGCAGGAGCGGCGGCCTTCTTCTCTTCGGCGGTCAGGGCCTTCTTGGCGGGCTCAGCCTTGGCGGCGGCGGCGGCGGGAGCAACCTTCTCAGCCTTCTTGGCAGCCTTCTTGGCCTTCTTCTCGGCCTTGGGGGCGGCGGCAGCCTTCTCGGCCTTGGGCTCAGCCTTGGCGGCAGGAGCGGCGGGCTTCTTCTCTTCGGCGGTCAGGGCCTTCTTGGCCTCTTCCTTCTTGGCCTCGGCCTTGGGAGCAGCCTTCTTGGCCTCGGCCTTGGGGGCAGCAGCGGCGGCGGCAGGAGCAGCCTTGGCAGCCTTCTTGGCCTTCTTCTCGGCCTTGGGGGCAGCGGCGGCCTTCTCAGCCTTGACGGCGGGGGCCTTGGGGGCCTCGGCCTTCTTGGCCTCTTCGGCGAAGACGGGGCTGATCAGGGCAGCGGCCAGGAGCAGTGCAGCAAACTTCTTCATGGTGTTTCTCCAATGGTGATCCGGCACGGCCGGAAGCGGAGTTCATGAAGCAGTATCTGGGCCAATATCTATTTTGTTTATTTTCAGGATTTAAATTTAAAAACACCCCTCGGCGAGTGTGGCGTTCTGCAACTTGTAGCAAGCTGCCACCACCCTCAAGAGTTACAAGCCCCCTAGTCGCCCTCGTGGAAGCCATAACGCTTGAGTTTCCTGTAAAGGGTGGTCCGGTCCACCCCCAGAATCTCTGAGATGCGCTGTTTTTCCTTGTGCTTTCCAATCAATAGTTGGATGTATCTACGCTCGAGCTCGTCCAGGGAGGGCCAATCCTCCACCAGGTTGGGCAGGGCCTCGGCCCCGTCGGCCCGGCGCAGGGCCTTCTTCAGCACGTCGGCCTGGATCTTGGCCGGCAGGTCGTCCACGATGATCTCCCGCCCCCGGCAGAGCTGGGTGAGGTTCTCCACGGCGTTGCGCAGCTCCCGCACGTTGCCGGGCCAGGAGTAGGCCTCCAGCACCCGTCGGGCCTCCGGATGCACCTGATAGGACTGACTGTCCTTCTGGCCGATCTCTTCGATGAAGTGGGCCAGCAGGGCTGGGATGTCCTCCCGCCGGTCGCGCAGGGGGGGCACGGCCAGCTCCACCACACTCAGGCGGTAGTAGAGGTCCTCCCGGAAGGTGCCGTCCTTGACCATGGCCTGGAGGTCCCGGTTGGTGGCGGCGATGACCCGGGTGTCCACCTGGATGGTCCGGTTCCCGCCCACTCGGCGGATCTCCTGCTCCTGGAGCACCCGCAGCAGGCGCACCTGGAAGCTGGGGCTGGTCTCCCCAATCTCGTCGAGGAAGATGGTCCCCTTGGTGGCCTCTTCGAAGAGGCCCGGCTTCTCTCCGATGGCGCCGGTGAACGAGCCCTTCACATGGCCGAACAGCTCGGACTCGAGCAGCGTCTCGGTGAGGGCGCCACAGTTCACGGCCACGAAGGCCTTCTCTCGGCGGTCGCTGGAAAGGTGGATGCTGCGGGCCACCAGCTCCTTGCCGGTGCCACTCTCGCCGGTGATGAGTACCGTGGCCCGGCTGTTCTGGAGGCTGGCGATGGTCTTGTAGACGGCCATCATCCGGGGGCTGGAGCCGATCATGAGGCTCCGCTTGGCCTTGGGGGGCTCCTGGGTCCGGCTCTGGCCGCTGGACTGGCGGCGGGCCAGGGCCCGGCTCACCAGGGCCTTCAGCTCCTCGTTATTCCAGGGTTTGCTGAGGAAGTCGAAGGCCCCCTCCCGCACGGCCTCGATGGCGGTCTCCAGGGTGCCGAAGCCCGACAGGAGGATCGTGTCCACCCCCAGGGGCTTGGCGGCACGCAGCAGGTCCAGGCCGTCCTTCTTGGCCTCCAGGTTGATGTCAGAGAGCAGCAGATCCAAGGGTCCGGCGTTGAGCAGGGCGATGGCCTGGTCCGGGTCGGTGGCCTTCAGCACCTCCAGGCCCATGGATTCCAGGAGCTCCTCCAGGAACTCGCAGGTCTCCTTGCTGTCATCCACCACCAGCACGCGGGCCATGGGCACCCCCAGGAAGAAGGTATCCCAAACTGCCCCCGGACTGGCACGGGGGAACCCCGGGCGCCTTGGGAAGGGCTAGACTGATCGGGGCCCGGGCGGCCCCTCCCACGGATGTCCCATGACCGGCCAACCCACCTTCGACGCTGGACTCGAGCACCTGGAAGCCCTGGTCCGCCAGCTGGAGTCCGGCACCCTCGGCCTGGAAGAGGCCCTCACCCGCTTCGAGGAGGGCGTGCAGCTGAGCCAGGCCCTCCAGCAGCAGCTGGCCGAGGCCCAGCGCAAGGTCGAGCGGCTCAAGGCGGGCCTGGGCGGCGAGTACCGCGCCGAGCCCCTGGACGAGGCCAAGTGAGCCCTGCAGGGGAATCCGGCGCTCAGGTCCAAGCGGACCTCGACCGCCTCCTGCCCCTGCTGGACGGCGCCCTCACCGGGCCCTTCCTGGAGGGCGAAGCCGTGCGCCTGGGCGAGGCAGTGCGCTACAGCCTGGAGGCCGGTGGCAAGCGGGTGCGGCCCGTGCTCTGCATCCTGGCCGCGGAGGCCGTGGGGGGCACCGCCGCTCAGGCCCTCCCGGGCGCCCTGGCCCTGGAGTACATCCACACCTACTCCCTGATCCACGACGACCTGCCCGCCATGGACGACGACGACCTGCGCCGGGGCCGACCCACCAACCACAAGGTCTTCGGCGAGGGCCACGCCATCCTGGCCGGGGATGCCCTGCTCACCGAGGCCTTCCGGGTGCTGGCGGCGGCGGACCTGGACCCCATTCGCCGGGCCGAGGCCCTGCTCCTGCTGGCGGAGGGTGCGGGCTGGCGCGGCATGGCCGGCG
>CAITBU010000140.1 GCA_903890595.1 uncultured Holophagaceae bacterium
CCCCATGGAGGGCTCATCCAGCAGCAGCAGGCGCGGCTTGGCCATGAGGGCCCGGCCGATGGCCAGCATCTGCTGCTCGCCGCCGGAGAGGTTGCCGGCGTACTGGCGGGTCCGCTCCTTGAGCACCGGGAACAGGTCGTAGACGCGCTCCAGGCTGTCGGCGACGCCAGCGCCATCACGGCGGGTGTAGGCCCCCAGGTCCAGGTTCTCGCGCACGGTCAGGGTGGTGAGGATGGCCCGGCCCTCGGCCACCTGGACGATGCCCCGGCGGACGATCTCGTGGGAGGCCAGCCCTGTGATGTTCTCGCCATCGAAGCGGACGCTGCCCCCCTTGGGGCGCAGCAGACCAGAAAGCGCCAGCAGCGTGGTGCTCTTGCCGGCGCCGTTGGCGCCCACCAGGGCAGTGATCTCCCCCTGGTTCAGCTCGAAGCTGACCTCCTTCACCGCATCGATGTGCCCGTAGGCCACGGCCAGTCCCTGGACCTGCAGCAGCGCACTCATGAGACCTCCGCCTCGTCGCCGCGGCCCAGGTAGGCCTCGATGACATCGGGGTGGGTGCGGATCTCGTCGGGTGGCCCCTCGGCGATGATCCGCCCGAAGTTGAGCACCGCCACCCGGTCGCAGAGGTTCATGACGAAGCGCATGTCGTGCTCGATGAGGAAGACGCCGTAGCCCCGGTCGCGGATGTTGCGGATCTCCTCCATGAGGACCGCCTTCTCCGAGGGGTTCATGCCGGCCACGGGCTCATCCAGCAGCAGCAGCTTGGGCTCGGTGGCCAGGGCCCGGGCGAACTCCAGCTTGCGCTGCTCGCCGTAGGAGAGGTTGTCGGCGGTGGCGTCGGCCTTGTGGTCGAGCTTCACCCAGGACAGCAGCTCCAGCGCCCGTTCCCGGGAGCGGCGCTCGGCCTCCCGGAAGGCCGGGGTCGCAAAGAGCAGGGCCAGGCCGCCGTAGTTCAGCAGGTGATGCCGGCCCACCATGACGTTCTCCAGGAGGGTCATGTCGGGGAAGATGCGGATGTTCTGGAAGGTCCGGGCGATGCCCAGGCGGGTGATCTGGTGGGGTGGCACCCCGGCCAGGTCCCGGCCCTCGAAGGCGATGCTGCCGCTGGAGGGCTTGATGAGCCCGGTCACCAGGTTGAACACCGTGGTCTTGCCGGCGCCGTTGGGGCCAATGAGGGCGAAGATGGCCCCGCCCGGCACCTCGATGTTCACGTCCTCCAGGACCTGGAGCCCGCCGAAGTGTTTGCCGATGCCGCGGATGGAGAGCAGGCTCACGGCTGGCCTCCCTTGCGGGCGCGGCGGTTCTTGAGCAGCTGCCGGAAGCGGCGGGCGTCCCAGAGGCCGGTGGGGAGGAAGAGCACCACCACCACGAGGATCAGGCCGTTCACCGCCAGGCGGTAGGCGTGGAGGAAGCGCATCAGCTCTGGCAGCAAGGTGAGGATGGTGGCCCCCAGCACCGGGCCGATGAGGCTGGTGGTGCCCCCCAGGATGGTCATGGTCAGGATGTCCACGGCGTTCTCGAAGCCGTACTCCCGGGGGCTGATGAAGAAGGTGAAGTGAGCGTTGAGGGCCCCCGCCACACCCGCCAGCACGGCACCGAGGGTGAAAGCCGCCAGCTTGTGGCTCTCCACATTGATACCCATGAGGCGCGCCGCCACTTCGTCTTCCCGAATGGCCTCAAAGGCCCGTCCCAGGCGGGAGCGGCGGATGCGGGCCAGGCCGTAGCCGGCAACCGCCAGGATGACCACGATGTGCCAGCCCGTGGTGAGGAGCGGGATGCCGTTCAGCCCCTCGGGGCCGCCGGTGATCTGCAGGTTGAGGATGAGGATGCGGGTGACTTCACCAAAGGCCAGGGTGGCCATGGCCAGGTAGACCCCGGACAGCCGCAGGGTGGGTGCGCCGATGATCAGGGCCACCACCGCCGGAGCCACCGCACCGCCCAGCAGGGCCGCCGGGAAGGGCCAGTGCAGGTTAAGGGTCAGCAGGGCCGCGGTGTAGGCGCCGATGCCCATGAACGCCGCATTGGCGAGCGAGAGCAGGCCACAGGAGAGGGTCAGCCACAGGGACAGGGCCAGCAGCGCATGGATGCCGACGGAGTACACCAGCGTGCTGTAGGTGGCCCAGAAGTCGGCGAAGGCAGCCATCTCAGGCCTTCCGTTCCAGGACGCGGCCGAAGAGCCCTGCGGGCCGAACCAGGAGGATCAGGAAGAGCAGCCCGAAGGCCACGGCATCCCCCATCTGCGACGAGAGATAGGCCTTGCTGAGCACCTCGGCGCAGCCCAGGAACAGGCCTCCGAAGAGGGCACCCCGGATGTCACCCATGCCCCCCAGGATCACCACGGCGATGCCCTTGTGGAGGATGGGCGCACCCATCATCGGGGTGACGGCGTTGAAGTTCAGGCCAATGAGCACACCTGCCACGCCCCCCAGGGCCGCAGCCGTGAAGGAGGTGAGCATGAACAGGCCCTCGACGTTGATGCCCAGCAGGGCGGCGGCCTTGGGGGACTCGGCGATGGCCCGCAAGGCCCGGCCCTGCCGGGTGTAGCGCATCACCCCGAAGAGCAGGGCCATGAGCAGGAAGGCGACGGCGACGATGCCCAGCTCCAAGGTGCGCAGGTGCACCTCGCCGAAGACGAACTCGCCCGTGGGGAGCATGGCCTCCGGGAAGCGCTGGACCTCCACCCCAAAGAGGCCCTGGGCGGCACTGGTGACCATGGTGGTGACACCCAGGGTGGCGATCATCGGAATAAGGTGAGGTGCCTTGCGGGCTCGCAGGCGCCGCAGGATGAGCGCATCGATGGTCAGGCCCAGGAGGCCCGACACCACCAGGGCCGCCAGGATGGCCACCCCCAGCGGCGCATGGAAGCGGGTGACCGCTGTTATGGCCGCATAGGCGCCCACCATGAAGACGGCGCCATGCGAGAGGTTGATGACCTCCAGCACGCCGAACACCAGGGTGAAGCCCAGGGCAAAGAGGGCGTAGACGCTGCCCAGGGTGAGGGCGTTGATGAGCTGTTGCTCGAGCATGAGACCTTTGGCCGAGAGCCTACTTTCCGGTGAAGAGGACGAACTTGCCGTCCCGGATCACGTAGATGAAGGGCTTCTGGTCGGCGTCGTAGCCCGAGGGCTTGCCGTCCTTGGGGGCCGCCTGGCGGAACTTGAAGGGGCCGGTGGCGCCGGTGATGCTCACCTTGGGCAGGGCCTCCTGGAGGGCCTGGCGATCGGCCGGCAGGTTGCCCGTGATCTTCACGGTCTTCAGGGCGGCGGCGGCGATGGTCATGGCGTCATAGGCCTGGGCGGCGAACTGGTTGGGATCCGAGCCGTACTTCGCCTTGTAGGCCGCCACGAAGTGCTGGTTGGCGGCATTGGGGTTGGTGTTGGCCCAGGGGCTGCCCACGAAGGTGCCCTCGCCAGCGGTCTTGGAGACCTCGAACATCTTGGGGGAGTTGAAGCCGTTGCCACCGATGAAGGGCGCCTTAAGGCCCAGGCCGCGGGCCTGCACGATGATGTTGGCCGCCTCCTCTGCCAGGCCCGAGCAGATGATGGCATCGGGGTTGGTGGCCTTGATCTTGGTGAGCTGGGCCTTGAAGTCCACGTCGCCCTTCACGTAGGTCTCGGTGGTGGTCACGGGGATCTTCTGATCCTCCAGCACCTTCTTGAAGACGTCGTAGCCGCTCTTGGTGAAGGCGTCGTCGTTGCCGTAGATCACGGCCACTTTCTTGATCTTGTAGTGCTTAACCGCAGTGCTCACCGTCACCGGCAGGACGTCGCTCTCCATCACGGAGTTGCGGAAGACGTAGGGGCCTACTTCCGTGATGCCGTTGGCGGTGTTGGAAGTGCCGAAGGCCACCACCTTGGCGGCGTTGGCCACCGGGCCGGCAGCGAACATGGAGTTGGACAGGGTGGGTCCGAAGATCATCAGGACCTTGTCCTGGAAGATGAGCTTCTTGAAGACGTTGATGGCCTCTTCCTTCTTGCCCTGCTCATCCTCGATGACCAGCACCAGCTTGTTGCCGTTGACGCCGCCCTTGGCATTGATCTCGTCTGCGGCCAGCTGAAAGCCGTTGCGGATGGGCACGCCGTACTGCGCGGCACCGCCCGTGAGGGCCTCAGCCACGCCGATCTTGAGGTCGCCCGCCACAGCGGTGACGGCGAGCAGCCCAGCCAGGGCCAGGGAGAAGTGCTTGGACACACGGTTCATGAGAGCCTCCAAAGGTCGGTGATGGGTGAATATCGACAGGTTCTGGGGGAGCAGGGTCCAGGATACCAACAGGTGGGGGGTTGCAGGGGGTTTTTGCTGTCAGCTGTCAGCTATCAGCGATCAGCTAAAGAAAGGTCCTGCCGGTGTTAGGGGACGTGCCCCGGACCGTGGCCCATGGCTTTCAGCGAAACGCCGGGGTGGGCCGGCTTTGGCTGACAGCTGTTTTCCTGCTATCGGCTGTCGGCTGTCAGCTATCAGCTAAAGAAGGGGGTCGGCCAGTATTTGGGGCCGTGCCTCAGACTGCGGCCCCTGGAATTGCCGTAGCGGCGGGGTCAGCGGCTTTGGCTGACAGCGTTTTCCCGCTTTCGGCTATCAGCTGTCAGCTATCGGCTAAAAAAGGGGGCGGCCAGTATTTGGGGGCGTGCCCCGGACTGTGGCCACCGGCTTTCGGCGTAACGCCGGGGTGGGATGGCTTTGGCTGACAGCCGACAGCTGATAGCCGATAGCCCATCGCCGCCAGCCTTTACCCCAGGTCACCTCCCCCTACCCTGACCAATTCATCCACAATGGGCGACGAACCCATTCAGGAGGCTCCAGTGAACATCCAGCGTGTCGGCGTCATCGGCTGTGGGCTCATGGGCTCGGGCATTGCGCAGTGCGCCGCCGAGGCGGGCTGCCAGGTCTGGGTCAAGGAAGCCAACGAGGCCTTCCTGGCCAAGGGACTGGCCCGCATCCACGGGGCCTGGGACCGGGCGGTGACCAAGGGCAAGGTCACGCCGGAACAGCGCCAAGCCTGGGCCGCCAACCTCCAGGGCACCCTCTCCTTTGATGATCTGGCCCCCTGCGACCTCCTGGTGGAGGCCATCCCCGAGAACCTGGACCTGAAGCTCCGCACCTTTGCCGAGCTGGGCCGCGTCGCGGCCCCGGGCGCCCTGCTCTGCTCCAACACCTCCAGCCTGTCCGTGGCTCAGGTGGGGCCCGCCCTGGCCCCGGAGCGCCTGCCCCGGCTTGCGGGCCTGCACTTCTTCAACCCGGTGCCCATGATGCCCCTGGTGGAGGTCATCCGCACCCTGGCCACCAGCGAGGAGACCCTGGCCGACCTGCGGGCCTTCGTGCAGAAGCTGGGCAAGACGGCCGTGCTGGCCCCGGATGCGCCGGGCTTCATCGTGAACCGTC
>CAITBU010000141.1 GCA_903890595.1 uncultured Holophagaceae bacterium
CCGCCAGCAGACCCACGCGCAGATGCGCTATGCCCAGGAGACCGGGATCCCCTTCCAGCTGAAGGCCATGGACCGCCAGAAGGCGGCGCTCCAGGCCCTGGCGGCCACCTCGCCCGAGGCCCGCCGCATCTCGGCGGACGCCATCTACGGGATCGAGAACGGCCACAAGCGCCTCAGTGGTCAGCTGCTGGGCTTGGCCAAGCCCGAGAACCTGAAGAAGGTGGCTGAGGCCGAGGCCTCCCTGCAGGCCGCCGTGGCGGCGGATCCTGCCCTCCAGGCCCGGGTGGCCGGGAGCTGGGACCGCGTGGCCCAGGCTGTGACCCGGCAGCGGGAGCTGCTGAAGGAGAACACCTACCTGTCCGCCGGTCGCGTGACCCTGCTGGGCCACGCCCTCAACCTGGTGCGCCTGGCCGAGGAAGAGACCAAGCCGACAGACCAGCGGCTCACCGAGTTCAGCGACGGCAACCTCAAGGCCACCAAGGCCCGCCTGCTGCTGCCCCGCCCCGTGCAGAAGCCCGTGGACGAGACGCTGCTGGCCGCCGGTCTGGCCGAGGCCAGCAGGGAGCTGGGCGCGGAGCACCCCTATGTGAAGGCCATGCTGGGGGGCAAGACGCCCCAGGCCGTGGCCCAGGCCGCCCTGGCGGGTACCAAGCTCGAAGACCCGGCCGTGCGCAAGCAGCTGGCTGAGGGTGGCAAGGCGGCCCTCGCCGCCAGCACCGATCCCATGCTTGCGCTGGCCCGCGCCCTGGACCCCTTCAACCGGGACATCCGCAAGCGCATGGAGGACGAGGTCACCAGCGTGTTCACGGAGCACGGGGGCCGCATCGCCGAGGCCCGCTTCAAGGTCTTCGGGAAGGCCCTGTACCCGGATGCGACCTTCACCCTGCGCCTGGGCTTCGGCCCCGTCACCACCTACGCCAACGGCACGGGCACCAAGGCCCAGCCCTTCACCACCTTCATGGGCATGTTCGACCGCCACCTGGGCTGGGGTGGCAACGCCGCCGCCGCCGAGGAGGGCGCCTGGACGCTGCCCCAGCGCTGGCTGGACCGGCAGGCCAAGCTGGACCTGGCCACGCCCTTCAACTTCATCTACGCCTGCGACACCGTGGGGGGCAACAGCGGCAGCCCCGTGGTGAACCTCAAGGGAGAGTTCGTGGGCATCAACTTCGACAGCGTCTTCGAAGGGCAGGGCGGCTACTACGTCTACGACGCCGACACCAAGCGCGCCGTGGCCACCGACGTGCGCGCAATCGTCGAGTCCCTCCGCAAGATCCTGGATGCCGACCGGCTCGTGGCTGAGCTGATGGGGAAGTAGCGCGCCATGGACCTCTACTTTTCGTGTTCTCTGACGGGTGGTCGGCAGGACCAGCCGGTGTATGCGGCGCTGGTGCGGCACCTGCAAGGCCTGGGGCATCGGGTGCTGACGGAGCACCTGGCTTCGGAGACGGTCATGGCTGCGGACAGTGTGCTGGATCCGGTCACGGTCTTTGACCGGGACACGGCCTGGCTGCGGGCCTGTGATGCCGTCATCGCCGAGGTGAGCACTCCCTCCCACGGCGTGGGCTTCGAGCTTGCCTACGCCCTGGACCGCAACAAGCCCGTCCTCTGCGTGGCCCGGGAAGGCGTCCGCGTCAGCAAGATGCTCACCGGCATCCGCCAGCCCGGCTTCACCTTCGCCTCCTACAGCAGCGAGGCAGAGCTCCGGGTGCACGTGGCAGCTTTTCTGTCGGCAAACTAGGGCCAACAAGCGATCCACAGATTCCACAGATTCCACAGATTACACAGAGCGAGAAAGTACTTTAGCCGGGGATGCACGGGGAGCACGGGGATAGGGCTAATGGCGCATCCAGCATGGGCTCCAGTCTGGGGCGCCGCTGCCGCGCCTCTTGGGGGGCGCGGCCGTGGCACCCCAGGCTGACTTCCGGCACCGCCGGAAGCCGCCTTCGGCGGGCCCATGCGGGGGTGTGCTCGGCACCCAGCCGTCCGATCGGGCGTTCCGTTTTATGCTCAGCATCCCCAAATCGGTGGCGATGTTTTTTGAGCAACAGCCTACCCCCCTCCGCGCCCCTCCGCTCCTCGACCGTCCTCAGCGTTCTTTCCTGTCAGTGCTGTTATCCCCGTCCATCCCTTTTATCCCCGTCAAAATTCTTTTTTCTCAGGGCGCAGGAAGAGACAACCTGAAAACGGGCGCTGATCTATTACCCTGCCTGTGCAGCTTCAAACACCTGGAGTCCCCATGACCGGCACCACGCGACGTGATCTGTTCAAGCTGGGCGCGGCCACGGCGGCGGGCTTGGTGGCGACCCGCTTGGCCGGGGCTGAGGCTTTAGCAGCCGCAGGCCCTGCCGCTGCGCCGCTGATTCCCTTCAACCCCCGCACCGCCATGCCCACCCGCAACCTGGGGCGCACGGGGCACCGGGTGGGGCTCTTCAGCCTGGGCGGGCAGGCCGCCATCGAGCAGGCCAACCACGAGAAGGTGACCATCCCCCTCATCGAGCGGGCCCTGGACCTGGGCGTGAACTACATCGACACCTCGGCCCGCTACGGCGGCGAGGCCCGCTGGAGCGAGCAGTACATCGGCCAGGTCATGAAGCG
>CAITBU010000142.1 GCA_903890595.1 uncultured Holophagaceae bacterium
CCCTTGGCATCGCGCCGGAACTCCTTGAGGGTGACCTCCTCGCGATCCAGGAGGGCCACGACGCGGTCGCCGTTCCGGTACTCGCCCTTGCGCTGGAGCACCACCAGGTCGCCATCGAGGATGGCGTCATCCACCATGGAGTCCCCCTTCACCCGCAGCACGAAGAGCTCCTCCTTCTGGCGGTGGATGGTGTTGGGCACCTCCACGGGCAGGGCCCGGGTCTCTGGCAGGATGGGCGCGCCCGCCGCCACCTCGCCACAGTAGGGATAGCTGCGCACCAGGGACAGGGGTTCGGGCCGGGCCTCGGAGCGCCCACCCCGATCAGCCCCATGGGGGGTGCCCTCGTTGCCCTCGGCCACCACCAGGTTGTTGCCCTTCCCGTGGCTGCGGAGGAGGAAGCCCTTGTCCACGAGGTGCTGGACATGCTTGTGGATGGTGGACACGGCGCTGGAGCCCACGCCTTTGGCGATTTCTGTCAGGGTGGGGCTACGCCCCTGCTCCTGCAGGAAGGCCTGGGTGAAGCGGAGCACGGCTTGCTGACGTTTGGTGAGATCGCTGGCTGTCATGCCCTTGAAAGTAGGTGCGGCAGCAGGGTCCGTCAATCCCTTTTTTTTCGCTTTATTTTAGATTCGCCCTTCGGGTTCCAGTGGAATGGATGTTGAAACTCCGTCTCAGTGTCTGCCATACTTGAGCACAGCCAGTCGGATCAATGATTTACGCCCTACTTGTCATCTTTTTGGACCCCTTCCCTCCCCCGCGAAAGGAATCCCATGAATGCCACTCCGGTAGCCTCGCCTCAGGCCCAGGGAGCGAAAACCCGCATCAACGATTTTTCGATCCAGGTGGCCACGGTCAACGGGTCGGGTTCCCAGACCGCCAACATGGTGCTGCTGCGGGCCATCTTCCAGATGGGCGTGTTCGTGAGCGGGAAGAACCTGTTCCCTTCGAACATTGCCGGCCTCCCCACCTGGTTCACCATCCGGGCCAGCGCCAAGGGCTACGTGGCCCGCAAGGCCAGCAACGAGCTGCTCATCCTCATGAACCCGGAGACCGCCAAGGAGGACATCGCCTCCGCCGACCCGGGCGCCCTGGTCATCTACGACGAACCGCTGCAGCTGGACCGCATCCGCGAAGACCTGCACTGCATTCCCGTGCCCTTCCAGAAGCTGGTGACGGCCTCCTGTCCTGAGCCCAAGCTGCACAAGCTGGTCAAGAACATGATCTATGTCGGCGTAGCATCCCGCGTGCTGGGTGTGGACATGGAGGAAGTGCGCAAGGCCATCGCCAAGCAGCTGAAGGGCAAGGCCAAGGCCATCGAGATGAACCAGACCGCCGCCACCGCGGGCTATGACTGGGCCATGGAGCACCTGGAAGACCAGCTTGGGGTCCGCGTGGTGCGCGACAACAAGACCGACGGCCTGATCATCATCGACGGCAACGAGGCCTGCGCCCTGGGCGCCCTCTTCGCCGGCTGCACCGTGGTGGGCTGGTACCCCATCACCCCGGCGTCCACCCTGGTGGAGACCTTCATCGAGTACGCCGCAGAGCATCGCAAGGACCCGGCCACCGGCAAGGCCACCGTGGCCATCGTCCAGATGGAAGATGAGCTGGCCTCAGCTGGTGTGGTGCTGTCCGCCGGCTGGGCGGGTGCCCGCTCCATGACCTCCACCTCCGGCCCCGGCGTGTCGCTCATGAGCGAGTTCATCGGCCTGGGCTACTTCGTGGAGGCCCCCGGTGTGTTCTTCAACGTGGCCCGCACCGGCCCCAGCACCGGCCTGCCCACGCGCACCCAGCAGTCGGACGTAGAGCTCTGCGCCAAGTGCAGCCACGGCGACACCCGGCACATCAACCTCTACCCCGGCAACATGGAGGAGTGCTTCCAGTTCGCCTACGATGCCTTCGATCTGGCGGAGCGCTTCCAGACCCCCATCTTCGTGGTCACCGACCTCGACCTGGGCATGCAGAACTGGTCCAGCAAGCCCTTTGCGTACCCCGACAAGCCCTATGACCGTGGCAAGGTACTCAACCAGCAACAGCTGGCCGAGGCCAAGGACTGGGGCCGCTACAAGGACGTGGACGGCGATGGCATCTGCTACCGCACCCTGCCCGGCACCGCCGGTGGCAAGGGCGCCTACTTCACCCGCGGCTCTGGCCATAATGCCTACGCGCTGTACTCCGAGAAGCCCGAGGACTACATCGAGGTCATGGAGCGCCTGAACCGGAAGTACGAGACGTCCAAGACCTACGTCCCTGCCCCTGTGATCCGCCCCATGGGCTCCAGCATCGGCGTCCTCGCCTTCGGCTCCAGCGATCCCGCCGTCATCGAGGCCCAGGACCTCCTGGCCGAGTCGGGGCTGCCCACGGACTACCTGCGCCTGCGGGCTCTGCCCTTCACCGCTGAGGTCGACGCCTTTGTCACCGAGAAGCGCGTGGTCTACGTGGTGGAGCAAAACCGCGACGGCCAGATGGCCAACCTCTTCCGCGAGGCCTACCCGGAGCACGGCACCAAGTTCAAGAGCGTCCTCCACTACAACGGCCACGCCATCGACGCCAGCACCATCGTCGACCAGATCAACGCCTTCGAGCAGCGCTGAGAGGAATAGACCATGTCCACTGCCGCCCCCTCCGCCCCCACCAACCGCCTCGGCCTCACCAAGCAGGACTATGTGGGCTCCAAGTCCACACTCTGCGCCGGCTGCGGCCATGACGCCATCACCACCCAGATCATCAACGCCGCCTTCGAGTCCGGCATTGAGGGCTATCAAGTTGCCAAGTTCTCCGGCATCGGCTGCTCGTCCAAGACTCCCGCCTACTTCATCAACCAGGGCTGGGGCTTCAACAGCGTCCACGGCCGCATGCCCGCCATGGCCACTGGCGCCTGCCTCGCCAACAAGCAGCTGATCAACATCGGCGTCTCCGGCGACGGCGACTCCATGTCCATCGGCACGGGCCAGTTCGTTCATGCGGTGCGTCGCAACGTGCCCATGATCTACATCATCGAAGACAACGGCGTCTACGGCCTCACCAAGGGCCAGTTCTCCGCCACCGCCGACAAGGGTTCCTCCTTGAAGAGTGGCGCCGTGAATGAGCTGCCTCCCATCGATCCCTGCACCTTGGCCATCGAGCTGGGCTGCGGTTTTGTGGCGCGCTGCTTCTCGGGCAACCCCAAGCAGCTGGGCGCCATCCTGAAGTCCGCTTTCGCCTACCGGGGCACCGTGGTGCTGGACATCATCAGCCCCTGCGTCACCTTCAACAACCACGATGCCTCCACCCGCTCCTACAAGCACGTCAAGGACCATGACTTCCCCCTCCACGACCTGGGCTTCATCCAGTACTCCGAGGTGGAGGACGTGGACATTGCTGCCGGCCAGACGGAGCTCGTGACCTTCCCCGACGGCTCCAAGGTGGCCATCAAGGCCATCCGCGAGGACTACGATCCCACCGACCGCTGGGGTGCCATGCGCACCATCCACGAGTCCATGGAGAAGGGCGAGTTCCTCACGGGCCTGCTCTACATCAACCCCAGCCAGCCCCCGCTCACAGACCTGCTGGACCTGGTGGATGAGCCCCTGGCCACCCTCCCCGAGAGCCTCCTCAAGCCCAGCCGCGAGGTCCTGGCGGAGATCATGGCGAGCCTCACCTAGCCGATCTCGACCTTGGAAAGGCCTCAGGACTTGTTAGCCTGAGGCATGCGAGTTCTCGTCCTGCTGTTCTCTGCGTTCCTGCTCCAGGCCCAGGCCTTCCATGGCAGGGGCCTGGCTGAGCTGCGGACAGCCCTCGACCTGGCCATCGAGCGAAAGGCGGTCCCAGGTGCGGTCTACTGGTGCGGCTTGGGTAGTCAGGACGTGCACTGGGCCCAGGGCCACCGCGCCCTGGTGCCGGCCTTGGAGCGGATGACCCAGGACACGGTCTTCGATGCGGCCTCCCTCACCAAGGTGGTGGCGACCCTGCCCTCGGTGATGCTGCTGGTGGAGCGCGGCAAGGTCAATCTTGACGCTCCGGTCCAGACCTACCTGCCGGGCTTCGCCGACCCTGCGGTCACCGTCAAGCACCTCCTCACCCACACCTCGGGCCTGCCAGCGGGCATCCCCAAGGACGAGGCGAACCCAGACTGGAAGGGCGAAGCGGAGGGCATCCGCCGGGCCACGGCCTGCATGCCGGATCCGCCCCCGGGCCGCCTGTTCCGCTACAGCGATGTGAACTTCATCCTGCTGGGCGAGATTGTCCGGAGGACCTCGGGTCGGCCCCTGGAGCAGTTCGCTGCCGAGGAGGTGTTCCGCCCCCTGAAGATGGACACCTCCACCTTCCGGCCCTCCCCGGCCCTGGCGGCGCGCATTGCGCCCACCGAACGGGACGCCGCAGGGGTGATGCTGCGGGGGGTGGTGCACGATCCCACGGCCCGGCGCATGGGCGGCGTGGCCGGTCATGCGGGCCTCTTCACCACGGCGGCGGATCTGGCGAAATACGCCCGCTTCATGCTGCATGGTGGCCCCCTCCTGAAGCCGGAGACCCTGCGCCTGATGCAGTCCGTGCAGACCCCCAGCACGGTCGCCGACCGCCGGGGACTGGGGTGGGACATCGACTCCCGCTACAGCCGCCCCCGGGGCACCCTCTACCCGCTGGGGTCCTTTGGCCACACCGGCTTCACTGGCACGGCCCTCTGGCTGGATCCCAGCACCGACAGCTTCTTCATCCTGCTGACCACCCGCCTGCACCCCGATGGCAAGGGAGATACACGCGACCTGAACACCGAGATCGGCACCCTCACAGCCCGGGCCATCGGCCTCAAAGCCCGCTGAGTTCCCCATGGCCAACCTCGTCATTCGCCCCCTCGTCAGCGCCGCCGACCTCACGGCCTGTGCGGAGCTCATGGTCTCCACAGAGCCCTGGCTGACGCTCGGCCAGAGCACGGCCGAGTCCCTGCGCTACTTCCAGCAGCCGAACCGGGAGCGCTACATCGCCACCCTCGGCGAGCGTCTGGTGGGCTTCCTGGTCCTGAACTTCCAGGGCCCCTTCGTGGGCTACCTCCAGGCCATCTGCCTGGCACCGGACTGCCGAGGCCGAGGCCTCGGCTCAGCCCTGGTCGCCTTTGCGGAAGACCGCATCTTTCGGGACCATCCCAACGTGTTCCTCTGTGTGTCGTCCTTCAACCCGGACGCCCGGCGTCTCTACGAGCGGCTGGGCTATGCCGTCATCGGCGACCTCCCGGACTACCTGGTGGTCGGACACTCCGAGACCCTCATGCGCAAGACCCGGGGGCCTCTGCGCCCAGCGACCCGCAGCTGATTTCAACTCGCAGGGGAAAGAGGACAAAGGGATTTGCTATCGGGGCCGCCCCTCTGCCATCTGCTTGGCCTGGAGGTTGTACAGGATGCGCGCATCCTGCTCGTCCAGGACGGCGGGCTCCCGGGCCCCCCGGTAGTGCAGGTGGAAGGCCCGCACCGTGGCGGCAGGGTCCTTGAGCGAGTACCCGATCACCTTCAATGCCAGCCAGGGATCGAAGCCGGCGGGAGGGTCCACCAGCACCGCGTCGGGCCACAGTCCATAGCCCCGCTCCGCCAGGAGCTTCCAGGGGAAGGCACCGTTGGGATCCTGCTTGCGCACCGGGTCCACATCCGCATGGCCCGTCACATTGGTGCGAGGGATGCTGAAGCGGCGGGTGAGGTCCTCCAGCACGATCAGCAGGGCGTCGATCTGGGGCTGGGCAAAGGGCTCATAGCCATTGTTGTCCAGCTCGATGCCGATGGAGATGGAGTTGAGGTCCCGGAAGGGTCCCCAGGTGCCGCCCCCGGCATGGTAGGCCCGATGGTCATCCGAGACCAGCTGGGCCAAGCGGCCATCCCGCCCGATGAGGTAGTGGGAGCTGACGGGCCCGCCGCTGTTCTGGGTCTGCAGAATGCGCAGGGCCCCTTCGAAGGTGGTTTCCGCAGTGTGGTGGATGACCACCATCTGGGGACGCCGGGCATTGAAGTTGGGCGAGGGCTCCCAGGCCGCCAGGGCATTGCGCGGAGCTTGGCAGGCCGAGGCCAACAGCAGGACCAAGGCCGCAGCCCAGAGGCGGCGCGGGGGCAGGCTGGAAAGCTGAGCCATGGCTACTTGGGAGCGGTGGCGGCGCTGCGGAACAGGTCCTTGAACTGGCCCCGACGGCGGACGACCTTGGCGGTGTTGCCACTCACCAGCACCTCGGCCGCCAGGGGTCGGGCGTTGTACTCGCTGGACATGGAGAACCCGTAGGCACCCGCATCCAGGATCACCACCAGATCGCCCGCCTTGGCCTTGGGCAGCAGACGGCCTTCCGCCAGGATGTCCCCGGTTTCGCAGACGTCCCCGGCGATGTCTACCGTGAGGGGATCGGCGGTGCGCCCGATGAGGCGCACCCGGTGGTAGGCCTGGTACATGGCGGGGCGCATGAGGGTGTTGAAGCCCGCGTCCACATTGACGAAGGTCTTCAGGGGGGTGGTCTTCACGGTGTTCACGCGGACCAGCAGATACCCTGCCCCACCCACAAAGAAGCGCCCGGGCTCCAGCCAGAGGGTGGGCTCGTAGCCGGCAGCGGCGACGCCCTCCTTCCACACGGGCGCCAGGGCCTGGGCGAGCTCCTCGGGGCTCATGACCACCTGGCCGTCGCGGTAGGGGATGCCCAGACCACCGCCCAGATCCAGGAAGCCCAGGCGGATGTCGAGCTTGTCCTTCAGCTCCTTGACGAAGGCCAGCATCTTGCGGGCCGTGAGCAGGTAGCCTTCGGTCTCCGTGATCTGGGAGCCGATGTGGCAGTGCGCCCCCTCGATGAGGACTTCCGGCATGCCCTTGGCGGTCTCGTAGGCCTTGAAGGCGAGGCCGCCCTGGAGGTGCAGGCCAAACTTGGACTCGGCAATGCCGGTGTTGATCTGGTGGATGGTGTGGGGGTCTACGCCGGGGTTGATGCGGAAGCTGATGCGGGCCTGCTTCTTCTGGCGCCGGGCCTCGACCTGGATCTGGCTCAGCTCATCCATGGAGTCCACGTTGAGGACGGTGCCCAGGGCGATGGCCCGGCGTAGCTCCGCCGGCCCCTTGGAGGACGAGGTAAACATGATCTCAGGGCCCTTGTAGCCCACCTGGAGGGCCGTCTCGATCTCACCGACGGACACCACCTCGGCACCCAGACCCTCGGCCCGCAGCAAGCCGATGACGGCCGGGTTGGTGTTGGCCTTGAGGGCGTACAGGATCCGCAGCTTGGGGAAGCGCGGCCCAAAGGCGGCCTTCAGGGCTGCAGCCTGGCCCTGGATGTGGGCCTGGTCGTAGATGTAGAGCGGCGTGCCGTGGGCATCGGCGAGGCGCCGAAAGGCGGCCTCGGCGCCGGGGGTTCCTACCCGGTCCGCCCGGGCGGCCAGCAGGGCCTCCTGGAGGGTGGGCTGCTTGGGGGTCTGGGCCAGGAGGCCCGGGGCGAGGAGAAGCAGGGCGAGGCTGAGGCGGCGGAGGGACACGGAGGGCTCCTGACGAAAAGGGGGATGCAACGGTGACAGGATGGCACGACCAGCGGCCAGAGGCAGGCTCAGCGAGCGGCTGGGAGCAGGCTGCTGGGCAGGTTCCAGGCCGCTCGGGCGGCTTCCAGGGCCGACTCGGGGAGCTGGATCAGCAGGGGGTTCTGGGCCGGATCCAGCCAGCGCAGCAGCTCCAGCAGGTCCTCGGCGGGGAGGGCCGTGCAGCCAGCCGTGCCGCCGCCGGGCGGGGGCGCCACGTGCAGGAAGATGCAGCTGCCGGCCCCCTTCACGGGGCGCAGGTCGTTGTAGTGGATCACCACCAGGTAGCGGTAGTGCTCCGTCTCCATGCGCAGGTACTCGCCAGAGCGCCAGGTCACCGGGGCCTTGGCCGTGGGGAGGGTGAGGATCTTGTTGTAGTCCGCGTGGTCCGGGTCATCCACGCAGCGATCGCAGTCTGTGGCCATGCGGTACGGGAAGCGGACTCCGGCGGGCGCACTGGGTGCATAGCCCCACATGTTGCCGAAGGTGAGGATGCCGGCGGGGGCGCGGCCATCCCCCTCGCGCTTCCTGGGACCAGCCACCGGCGGGGGCGGCGCGCCTTCATCGGTGCGCCAGGCCAGTCCGGCCTTGCCCACCCAGGCGGTCTGCGGGGTCCCCACAGCAACGAAAGCGCCGTTCTTGCGCTCGAAGCGCTGCAGCTGCGCCTTGGCCTCGTTCCAGCCGGAGGTGGTCACCAGGAGCAGCTGCCCGGAGCGGGCCAGCTCAGCGGAGCGGTCCCGGATCGCCTCGAAGGGGATGTTCAGGATGGGGTAGTCGACGCTGGAGAAGTGGTCGTAGTGCCACCACTCCTCCTTCAGCACCTTGAAGCCCTCGGCCTCCATGGCGGCGCGCAGGAGGTCCCGGTGCTGGCGGGCGACTGGGTCGCCACCGGCGTAGTCGGCGTAGGAGCGCGGGGTCATCTCGTCGTAGCCGCTGGGCATGGTGGCAGGTAGCCCGGTGGCCAGGTGCACCAGGTCCAGGTCCACGGCACAGCCCCGGTTATGCACGGAGCCCTTGGCGGGATCCGCAACGAACTCCCGGTTGGCCACCGCCGTGGCCTCCCAGAACACCTTGGTGACCCACCAGGGCCGGTAGGCGTCGTGGATGCGCAGGCCATAGCCGGAGGCCCGCAGGGCGCGGTGCACGCGCACCAATGCCTCGGCCACGGGTCGCTGGAGGAAGGCCTTGGCCTCGTTGTAGACCGGCGCATGGAGGAAGTTGTCCGCCGTGGCGTAGCCGATCTCCAGCTTGAGGGCGGGCTCTAGGGTGGTGACATCCACCAGGTTCGGCGCCAGACGGGTCTTGGGCTGGGTTGGCGGCACGGCGATCCGGGCCTCGGCGATGAGCTGTGCCAGGGGGCGGTCCGAGGGTGCCTGGGCCCAGGTGGCGAGAGCCCCTACCAGCAGCAGGCAGGCGAGCTTGGTGGCGCGGGTGAACATGGGTGGGCGTCCCTTCAGAAGTACTGGCGGGTGACACGCCGGTGCAGCGCGCAGGTCACTTCGTAGCCGATGGTGCCGAGCAGGCGGGCGGTCTGCAGGACGGAGTGGGGGTCCTCTGGGTGCCGGCTGAGGAGGGTCATGCGATCCCCAGCCCGGATGGCCGCATCTGCTGGGAGCACCGCCACCACCGCATCCATGGAGACCGTGCCCACCAGGGGGTAGGTACCGCCATTAAAGCCTGCCCAGGCCCGGTTGGAGAGGGCTCGGGAGAAACCGTCGGCGTAGCCACAGGCCAGGGTAGCGAGGGTCACGGGGTGGGGCGCCACCCAGGTGCTGCCGTAGCCCACCGGGGTGCCAGCGGGGACGCGGACGGCGCGGGTCACTTCCGCAGATAGCTCGAGGATCGGCCGGAGGCCCGCCGGTTCTGCGTCGGGGAGGTCCAGCAGACCATAGAGGCCGATGCCACAGCGCACATGGGTGTCGCCCTCGGTGAAGCCCCGCAGGCAGCCCGCGCTGTTGGCGTGGTGCACCATGGGCGGCGCGATCCCCGCCTCCCGGAGCCGGGCCAGCCCCGCCTGGAAGGTCTGGCGCTGGAGAAGCGCTGACTTGCCATCCGGAGCCTCCGCATCGGTGTAGTGGCCCATGACGCCGCGGAGGTTGGGCCGAAGGGCCTGGAGGTCGTCCATGGCTGCACCCAGCTCTGCCACCTGGAACCCGGTGTTGCCCATGCCCGTATCGAGCTTGAGGTGCAGGCCCACCGGGTGCTGGGCCACCAGGGGCAGCAGGTCCCGGAGGTGCTCTGCCGAGACCACCGCCAGGTCGATGGCGTGGGCAGCGGCAATGGGCACCGATTCGGGACGCCGGTCCCCGAAGACCAGGAGGGGGGCCTGAAGGCCGTGCTGCCGTAGCTCCAGGGCCTCCGCCAGGGTGGCCACACACAGGCCCTCCGCACCGGCGGCGACAAGGCTGCGGGCCACGGGGACGGCCCCATGACCATAGGCATCCGCCTTCACCACCGCCAGCATGCCCAGCCCTGGGGCGGCCCGCCGCAGGCAGTTCATGTTGGCGACCAGCTGGCTCAGGTCCACCCGAGCCACCAGGGGACCTTCCCCGGCCTGGCCTGGGGTCCTCTCACAAGCCTGCGAGCGATCTGACGACATGGCAAAAGGTTAGCGGAATCCCGCCGGGGCCGGGGAGAATGGGGCTGGGAGAACCCCCATGCGTTTCCGCCTCGCCCCTGCCCTGCTCTTCGCCTGCCTGGCCTTGGCCACCGGACGGCCCGCCTGGACTGCTGAGCCGCCGGCCCATGTGGCCCTCCGGCCGGTCATCAACCTGCTCTCAGGCCCCCGGGAAGACGCCGATGTGGTCTCCCAGACCACCTATGGCGCCCGCCTCCTGGAGCAGGACCGCAAGGACGGCTGGATCAAGGTGCAGACGGATGATGCCTACCTCGGCTGGGTGCCCCTGGCCGCCCTCCGGGGCCTGAAGGCCACCGAGCGCTACCCCGCCACCGCCGAACCCGGCCGGGTGGTGGAGGTGGACGCCCTCGCCGCCAACGTCTACCTGGAGCCCGACACCACCCGCCACGCCCCCACCCTGGTCCTGCCCTACGGCGTGCGCCTGGAGCGGGTCAACGGTGGCAAGGACACCCCGCGGTGGCTGGAGGTGCGCCTGCCCGACGACCGCCGGGTCTGGATCCAGACCGGCGATGTGCGCACGGAGCTGAAGCCCCTGAGCCTCGAGGCCTCCCTGGACCTGGCCCGGCGCTTCCTGGGCGTCACCTACACCTGGGGCGGCGTGTCCTCTTTTGGCTTCGACTGCTCGGGCTTCACCCAGACCATCCTCCGCAGCCGCGGCATTCTCATGCCCCGGGACTCCCGCATCCAGGCCGCCTGGTCGGGCCTCGTCCCGGTCGCCGAGCGGGAGCTGCTGCAGCCGGGGGACCTGCTCTTCTTCGGCAAGGAGCCCACCCGCATCACCCACACGGGCATCTACCTGGGCAAGGGCACCTTCATCCACGATGCACCCCAGTTTCACCCCCGCGTCCAGATCACTGAGCTGAACGACCCGACCTGGTCCAAACTGCTGGTGGCGATGCGGAGGCTCAAGTGAATCGGCGCGAACTGCTCCAGACCCTGGCGGCCACCACGACCGGCCTGGCCCTGACCGGGCGGGGGGCAGCCCCTGCTGCCGTGCCGGCTGCCACCACGGCCTCCTTCACCACCCAGGTCCGCCGCCTCGAGCTGCGGCACACCTGGACCACCACCATGTCCTCCAGCGCCACCCGGGACACCCTGCACACCCAGTACCGCCGGGACGGCATCACGGGCTACGGCGAGGGGGCGGGCATCGTCCGCTACCAGCAGAGCGCCCTGGGCGGGCAGAAGGCCCTGGAGGCCCTGCTGCCCCTCATCACGGCCGCCGACCCCTGGAGCTACGAGAAGCTGCTCAAGGACCTGGATCGCCGCCTGCCGGGCCAGCGGGCGGCCCTCTCGGCCGTGGACCTGGCCCTCCTGGACTGGCTGGGCAAGCGCCTGGGCGTGCCGGTTTATAGACTCTTTGGCCTGGACCCCGCGGACGCAGCCGTCACCAACATGTCCATCGGCATCGACACGCCGGAGCTCACCCGCCAGAAGGTGCGCGAGGCCGAGGACTTTCCCGTGCTGAAGGTGAAGGTGGGCCTGGCCACGGACGAAGCCACCATTGACGCCGTGCGCAGCGTCACCAAGAAGCCGCTCCGGGTGGACGCCAACGAAGGCTGGACGAACAAGGAGGAAGCCGTCCGCAAGATCAACTGGCTGGAGTCCCAGGGTGTGCAGCTCATCGAGCAGCCCCTGCCCGCCCACATGCTCGAGGAGACCCGCTGGATCCGTGCCCGGGTGCACATGCCCATCTTGGCCGATGAGGCCTGTCATTCTGCCGAGGACATTCCCAAGCTGCGGGAGGCCTTCGACGGCATCGTGGTGAAGCTCGACAAGTGCGGCGGCCTCATCGAGGCGCAGCGCCAGATCCACGTGGCCCGGGCCCTGGGCATGAAGGTCATGATCGGCTGCATGGTCTCCAGCTCCTGCACCATCACCGCCGCAGCCCACCTGTCGCCGCTGGTGGACTACGCCGACCTGGACGGCCACCTGCTCATCGGCAACGATCCCTACGCCGGGGTGACGGTGAACAAGGGCAAGCTCATCCTGCCCAGCACCCCAGGCCTGGGCGTCCGCCTGCTGGCGGACAAGTAGGGTTGGGCCGGCGGTCCTGCAAGGATCTCCACGAAGTTCACGAAGCACTGCCCCAAAGGGCCACGAAGGCGCAGTGATCGCGCCGAGAGGGCATCTGGGCCTGCGGCCCCCGGTCGCATGCGACCGGCCAAGGGGGCGGCGGCTGGAACGGCTTTTTGGGGCCGCAGCCAGCCGCCGCCCCCTTGGAGATGCCCGGGGCTTGCCAGGGTGCATTCGTGTGCTTCCTGCGCCCGCAGGGCGTCTTCGTGTCCTTCGTGGAGCGTCTGTTCAGCCGGGGTCTGACCGATCGCCAGGCGCCTACTTCGGTGCCCCAGCCCCCACGGGCGTGAGGCGACCCAGATCCTCTTCTGTGACCACCGGTGCGGGGTCATTGGGGAACATGGTGGCTGCCAGCTGGCGGGTGACGGGGCCGTTCTGGCCGCTGATGGTGATGTTGGCCCGGGCGGCCGTGACCAGGGTCCGCAGCTGCTCCGGGGCGAGGGGCGCCGTGCGCAGGTGCCCCTTCAGGCGGGCCTCGGCCATGCCCTGGAAGATCCGAGCCATGAGCGCGCCCTGGGCAATGTAGCTGGTCTCCCGGGTACCCGGCAGCTGAGCCGCCACCTCGGTGCGAATGCTGGCGTCGAAGATGGGGTAGTGGGTGCAGAAGTAGCCAATCACATCGGGCTGCGTGCCCTTGCTCAGCTGCTGCGCCAGCAGCCCCAGATCCCGCTTCACGGCCGCCTGCTTCAGGGCCGGGTCGGCCCCGTGCTCGATGAGCTCCACCCAGTTGGCCGGGGCGAACTGGACCACATCGATGTGCCGCCCGCCGGGCAGGTCGATCTCATTCTTCTGGACCAGGCTGTCGAGGGTGGCGCCCTTGGACCGGTACCACCGGGCCTGGGTGAAGACCTTGGGGGCGCCCTCCTTGAGGGTGGTGCCGTAGAGGATGGCCAGCTGCCTGGGGTAGACCATGGCCCGCACCGTGGCGGGCGTCGCCATGATCACGAAGGTCGCGGTGGGCCGCTGGGCCAGACGCAGGTCCAGTAGGCGCTTGGCCTCGCTGGCGGAGGCATCGATGATCGACACCACGGGCTTCTCCTTGCCCGGGTAGGCCCCATCCACGGCCTTCCGGATGGCGGCGAACTGGGTGGAGGCCGTGTTGCAGGCGATGAAGACCATGTCCGCGCCCTGCTCGAAGGCCCGCAGCACGCCGGCGCTGCCGAGGGTGGCGATCTGGGCGGGGGTCTTCTCGCCGTAGGGCAGGTTGGCGGTGTCGCCATAGTGCCGGATCGTGATGGCCGTGTCGTAGTCCCTGAGCAGCTGCGCGGCGCTGTCCTCGATGCTCTTGGCCGTCAGGTAGCCCCCGAAGCCGGAGTCAAAGGTGGCCACCCGCAGCGGTGCTGCTGGGGGGGGCAGACCCGGCAGGGCCTGGGCCAGCGCACTGAAGGCCACCAGGGCGGCGGTGAGGCCGACCAGGGTCCTGCGCTGCAGGCGGGAAACCAGTCCAGAGGCCTGCGCTCGAAGGTGCTCAATCCAGGACATGGGTCACTCCAAGAGGTAGGAAGGATGCAACCAGAGGGACTGCCTGCCGTCAAGGAGAGGCCGCGGAGCAGACCTCAGGGAGTCTTGGCCGGCGGGGGCGCGAGGACCTCGAGAATCGCCGCCGTCTCGGCGTCCGGCAGACCGTCGTAGCGGGCCGGGCGGTACTTCATCTGGAACACGGAGAGGATCTGCTTCGTCAAGGGATCCAGCACGCCAGTGGGCGGCAGGGTAAAGCCGTGCTGGTTGAGCCGCGCCTGGAACCAGGCCAGGTCCGGCAGGGTAGCCTCATGGCGGGTGCGAGCCGCAGCCACCGCCGCCGCATCCGGCCAGGGGATGAGCCCCTCATCCGCCAGACGCTTCCAGGGGAAGGTGGGGCCGGGGTCCACCTTGCGGGTGGGGGCGATGTCGCTGTGGCCCAGGATGCGCTCCGGGCGAATGGCGTGGCGGGTGACGATGTCGCGCACCAGGGCCACCACCGCATCGATCTGGGCCGGTGGGTACGGATGGAAGACGACGCTATCAGGCCCCGGAATGTCGCCCGGGTTCTGGATCTCGATGCCGATGGAGGCGGCGTTGAGCTGGGTCTGCCCCTTCCAGGAGCTGAGCCCAGCGTGGTAGGCGCGCTGGCTTTCATCCACCAGCTGGTACACCACCACCGGACTTTCCTGCACGAGGTAGTGGCTGCTCACGTTGCCCTCGGTGAGGGTCTTGAGGGAGCCCTCCCAGGTGCCACCGGTGAAGTGCAGGATAAGGAACTGGGCCCGGCTGTCCTGGCTCTTGGCGCGGTAGCTCTGGTCGTAGACGGGGGCCCGGTGGCAGCCGAGGGCGGCCAGGAGCAGCAGGAGGCAGGACAGGCTTCGGCTCATGGTCGGGGCTCTTCAAGGGATGGAAGCGAGGCAGCGGTGGCGGCCAGGGCAATGCGGGCGGCGGCATGCTCGCCGTGACCGGTGCGCACAGCGAAGGCAATCCCGGCGGGCAGGCCTTCCGCCAGGGTGGCAGCTATCAGGGGATGCAGGCTGGCCGCCCGGCCGCTGAGGGCCACGGGGCGTGGACCGTAGCGGTCGATGAGGGCGCAGGCCAGGCGGGCCAGCTCCCGGCCCGCCGCAGCCAGGATGGCCTGGGCGGCGGGGTCGCGGTCGGCGGCCCGGGCCACGGCCAGGGCGAGGCGGCCGATGTCGCCCCGAGTGCCACCATAGACGGCCTGGCGGGTGTGGTCCCAGTCTGCGCCGCCCACCAGGGCGAAGAGCTCCTGGCCCAGGGGCGACTCGGCCCCGCTGCCCGGCCGCTCGTCCTCGGCGCGCCAGACCTGGCGCAGGGCCTCCCGGGCGATCCAGAAGCCGCCGCCGCCGTCGTCGATGATGACCCCCCGGCC
>CAITBU010000143.1 GCA_903890595.1 uncultured Holophagaceae bacterium
GGGCGGCGACCCCGTGCTCTACCAGCACCTGTTCTGGATCTACTCGCACCCGGCGGTCTACATCATGATCCTGCCGGCCATGGGCGTGATCTCTGAGATCATCCCCACCTTCACCAAGCGCACGATCTTCGGCTACAAGGCGATTGCCTTCAGCTCCATGTCCATCGCCGGGGTGGGCAGTTTGGTGTGGGCCCACCACATGTTCACCAGCGGCCTGAGCGGCTTCGCCCTCATGCTCTTCTCTCTGCTCACCATGATCGTGGCCGTGCCCAGTGCCATCAAGGTATTCAACTGGGTGAGCACCCTCTACAAGGGCAGCATCGACTTCCAGCCGCCCCTCCTCTTCGCACTCACCTTCATCTTCCTGTTCTGCATCGGCGGCCTCACGGGCGTGATGAACGGTGCCCTGGCCCTCAACGTGCACATCCACGACACCTACTTCATCGTGGGCCACTTCCACTACGTGATGTTCGGCGGTACCGGCATGGCGCTCTTCGCGGCGCTCCTCTACTGGTTCCCCAAGATGTTCGGGAAGATGTACTCCAAGAAGGCCATCTACGTCAGCTGGTTCCCCATGTTCGTCGGCTTCAACATGCTGTACTTCGGCATGCTGATCCTCGGCATGATGGGCATGCCCCGCCGCTACTACGTGCACCTGCCGCAGTACCACACGCTCCATGTGGTCGCGACGGTGGGCAGCTGGCTGCTGGTGCTGGGCCTGGTGATCTTCTTCGGCGCCCTCATCGTGGCGACCTTCAAGGGCCCCAAGGCCGAGGCCAACCCCTGGGGCGGCGTCACCCTCGAGTGGACCGTGCCCAGCCCGCCCCCCCTTGAGAACTTCGACGTCATCCCCACCATCACCCACGATCCCTACCACTTTCCCCAGCAGGAGGTGGAATCATGAGCGGGCATGTCCATCGCGACGACCTGGGCTCACGCCTCGGCATGTGGCTGTTCCTGGTCACTGAGATGGTTCTCTTCGGAGGCCTTTTCATCGGCTACTCCTACATGCGCCATCGCTACCCCGCCGAGTTCCACCACGGCGGCGGTGAGCTGAACGCCACCCTGGGCATCATCAACACCATCGTGCTGCTCACCAGCAGCCTGACGGTGGTGCTGGCCATCGTGGCCGTCCAGCGGGCCGAGAAGAAGCGGGCCATCGCCCTCCTCTGGACCACCCTGGCCCTGGGCTGCACCTTCCTGGTGATCAAGGGCTTCGAGTGGAGCGCCAAGTTCCACCACGGCCTCTACCCCAACGCGCCTCACCTGGCGACCCTCCCTCCCGGTGAACAGGTCTTTTTTGGCCTCTACTTCACCATGACCGGTCTGCATGGCCTCCATGTCATCGTGGGCCTGTCGGTCCTGGGTGTCCTGCTCCACTGGGTCGCCACGGATCGCATCCGCCAGGACCGGTACATCCATCTGGAGAACGGCGGCCTCTACTGGCATCTGGTGGACGTGATCTGGATCTTCCTCCTCCCGCTGTTCTACCTCGCTGCGTAAGGAGATTCCCATGAGCGAACACTCCGCACACACCGCTGAGCACCCCGTCGCCCACCCAGGCTACGGCACCTTCATCGGGGTCTGGGTCCTCCTCCTGCTCCTCACAGCGGGCTTGGTCAGCCTCAGCCACCTGGGCCAGACGGCAGCGGTATGGGGGCTTCTGATCCTCACGCCCCTCAAGGCAAGCCTGGTCTTCTACTACTTCATGCACCTCAAGTACGAGGGTCCGCTGTTCAAGATCGTCCTGCTCGTGACCCTCGGGACGCTGCTCATCTTCTTCGCCCTGCTCTTCTCTGACGTCGCTTTCCGCTGAGGCTCCCATGGACTGGATGAACCAAGCCGCCGTATCGGCCCAGAAGTCCGACGCGGTCTTCTTCTACGTGTTCGGCCTCTCTGTGGTGTTCCTCGTCTTCATCACGGTGCTGATGATCTATTTCGTGGTGCGCTACAGCAAGAAGCGCCACCCCGTAGCCGTGCAGATCGAGGGCCATTTGGGCCTGGAAATCCTCTGGACCACGGTCCCCCTGGTGCTGTTCCTCTCGATCTTCTACTACGGCTGGACCAACTTCGAGTACATGCGCCTGGCCCCCCGGGACGCGATGGCTGTGAAGGTGATGGCCCGCCAGTGGAGCTGGTCCTTCGAGTACCCCAATGGCAAGCAGACCAAGGTCCTCTTCGCCCCTCTGGGCAAGCCCATGAAGATGGAGGTCCGCAGCGCCGACGTGATCCACGGCTTCTACGTGCCCTCCTTCCGCATCAAGATCGACGCTGTGCCCTCTCGCACCAACACCACCTGGTTCCAGGCCACCAAGCCCGGCTCCTATGACATCGAGTGCACGGTCATCTGCGGCAACGACCACAGCCTCATGCTCAGCAAGGTCATCGTGGTGCCCGAGGAGGAGTTCAAGGCCTGGTACTTCGGTGGCGAGGATGCCCCGGAGCCTGGCAAGTCTTTCCGGGCCACCGAGGCCCACCCTGATCTCAAGGACATGCCCCGGGGCCTGGCCGTGCTCCAGGCCAAGGGCTGCCTGGCCTGCCACTCCGTGGACGGCAAGCCCAAGGTCGGCCCCACCCTCAAGGCCATCTACGGCCGGGATGAGCAGGTCCTGGTGGCGGGCAACCTCCGCACCGTGATCGTCGACGACGCCTACCTGCGGCGCTCCATCACCACCCCCATGGCCCAGGTCGTCAAAGGCTACCCGGCGGCCATGCCGCAGCCCAGCCTCAGCCCCCAGGAGCTCGACGAGGTCGTGGGCTACATCAAGTCCCTCAACTAGCCAGGACCACCCGTGACCGCCGCCGCCCTGCCCGCCCCCCGCACCAACCCCGTCACCCTCCTCCTGGAGCTGACGAAGCTGAGTATCTCCGGCGCCTCGACCTTCACGGCCGCCGCTGGCTACGTGGCCTTCCGCCGGGGCGGCGACCTGGGCCTGGTGACCACCCTCCTGGGGATTCTCCTGCTGGCCATGGGCAGCAGCGCCCTCAACGAGGTGCAGGAGCACAAGCACGACGCCCGCATGCCCCGCACCGCCCAGCGCCCCATCCCCCGGGGCGACATCACCCCGGGCCGCGCAACGGTCCTGGCTGTCACCATGGCTGTCGCCGGGTTCCTGGTCCTGCTGACAGCCCACAACCTCACCTCGGCCCTCCTCGGTGCCCTGGCCCTGGCCTGGTACAACGGCTTCTACACCCCCCTCAAGCGCCTCAGCGCCTTCGCCGTGGTGCCGGGCTCCCTCATCGGTGCGCTGCCCCCGGCCATCGGCTGGACCGCCGCGGGGGGTACGGTGTCAGACCCCACGGTGCTGGCCCTGGCCTTCGTGTTCTTCATCTGGCAGGTGCCCCACTTCTGGCTGCTGGTGGGCCTCCACGCCGAGGGCTATGAGCAGGCCGGGTTCCCCACCCTGGTGAGCGTCTTTGGCCGGGACCGGTTGGCCCGCCTGACCTTCACCTGGACCTGCGGCACCGCCGCCGCCTGCGGCCTGCTGCCCATCTTCCGGGTGCTGAACACGTGGCCCGCAGAAGTGATGCTGGGCCTGGGTGCCGCCTGGCTCGTAGCTGGGTCCGTGCCCCTCCTGAAGACCGGCCAGGACGCCGTCCTGACCCGCCGGGTCTTCATGAACATCAACATCTTCGCCCTGGTGCTCACCGCGGCGGTGATCCTGGATCCGTTTTTCGGGCGGTAAGCACACATCCCATCAGAGGGATGCGTTCCACTCCCCTGCCCAGAGGCGCTTCAGGAATTCGAGAACGGGCAAAACGAGGATGCCGCTTTCGAGTCTCCGGGCTCGTGCTTCCAGACACACCAGGATGCGGGTCTCTATGCCTGGGTGATCCACACAGATCTGCTCCAGCCCATTGAGGTGCTGAGGGCGCACCCGGGTCACCCCCTTGATTTCAATGGCCACCCGGTCGCCCAGCACGAAGTCCACTTCGATGCCACTGGCCAGGCGCCAGTAACGAATGGAGTAGTGGCGTTCAGAGTAAGCGGAGTGGGCATGCAGCTCGTGGCAGATCCAGTTCTCGAAGGCTTTGCCGAAGGCCTCCTGGCCAGGTTGTAGGTCCTGGCGCCGGATCAGATGGTTCACGCACCCCACATCTCTGTAGTAGAACTTCGGGGCTCGCACCACCCGCCGCTTCTCGCGCTCCGTGTAGGCAGGCACGAAAGCACCAAGCAGCGAGTCCACCAGAATCTGGTAGTGCTCCTTGGCCGTGGGCGCCGACACGCCGCACTCTCTTGCGATGTTTTCGAAGTTCACGATCTCTGTGTCGCCCAAGGCAGAGGCCCTGAGGAAGTCATGGAACGCTGACAGGTTCCGAACCAACCCCTCCTGGGCCACTTCCAAGCGCAGGTAGTCTTCGACATAGGCCCGAAGCATTCGCTCCGGCCGGACAGCCAGGTGGTGGCGCGGGAGAACCCCTGCACTCACAAACCGCTGAACTTGGGCGTCGGCCCCCATCTCGGCACTGGTAAGCCCATACATCTCATAGCGCACGGCCCTTCCGCCTAGGAGGTTGGCGTGCCCCCGCCGGAGCTTCCGTGCGCTCGATCCGCACAGACCGAAGACTTGCCCATCCTCCACCATCAGGCGCTGGACCTCATCCAACAGCTGGGGCACCTTCTGGATTTCATCAATGATGACCACCCGAGGCCGCTCAGCCATGGCCCTCAGTTCCTCCCCCAGGCTCTCAGGATTGCGGGTGAACCGAGTGAAGTCTGAGCTCTTGAGCAGGTCGTAACGAAGGGCCTCCGGAAACTGCTCCTGGAGAAAGGTGGTCTTCCCAGTCTGCCGAGGCCCCCATAGGAAGAATGTTTCCTGGGTATCGGGCGTGAGGGGGATGGCTCGCAAGATCATTCCAAGATACTACTTTGGATTTGCATGCAATACCAAAGTACATTTATGGAAATTCTGAACGATTATTCCTCTCCTTGCAGGGCAACCCAGGACGGTCTAGCATTCTCCTTTCTTCCTGGACTGGCCGTTTGGTGTTCTCATGATTCCTTGGCTTCGACCCACCAGCGGAGACCCCCATGAGCCACCAGCCCTCTGAATCACGAGCCCGGGTCACCCTGCCCCAGCTGCACACCTGGCACCAGGCGGACCGCAAGCTGGTCATGCTCACGGCCTATGACTCGGCCACGGCCCTGCTGGCGGATGCCGCCGGCGTGGACATCATCCTGGTGGGCGACAGCGTCGGCAATGTCTGCCTCGGGTTCGAGAACACCCTCCCCGTGACCATGGCCATGATGAACCACCACCTGGACGCCGTGGCCCGCACCCGGCCCACGGCCCTGCTCATCGCCGACATGCCCTACCTCAGCTTCCACCTCAGCGTGGAGGACACCCTGCGCAATGCCGGGGGCTTCATCCAGCGGGGTGCCCAGGCCGTCAAACTCGAGGGTGGCGCCAAGCGCCTGCCCATGGTGCGCGCCCTGGTGGATGCCGAGATCCCCGTCATGGGTCACCTGGGCCTCACCCCCCAAAGTGTGAACCCCATGGGCGGCCACAAGGTCCAGGGCCGCCTCAAGGCCGATGCTGTCCAGATTTTGGAGGACGCTCAGCGCCTCGAAGAAGCCGGCTGCTTCAGCATGGTGCTGGAAGGCATCCCCGCCGACCTCGCCGCCCGGGTCACCGAGACCGTCAGCATCCCCACCATCGGCATCGGCGCAGGGCCCCACTGCTCGGGCCAAGTCTTGGTATTCCATGATGTACTGGGCCTGCTCCCAGGCACTTCTCCCAAGTTCGTCCGGCGCTACGCGGAAGGCTTCCGCGACCTGAGGGTCGCCCTTACCAGCTGGGCTGAGGACGTGCGCAGCGGCGGCTTTCCCGACACCCGCGAGTCCTACGCCCTGCCTGAAGGAGCCCGCTCGGCCGTGGCTCAGTGGCATCCCTGACCCGACCTGTTAAACTGGTTGGAGATTCTGAAGGGTTGCTTTTTTTGTCCATGCGCGTTGTTCGAACAATTGCTGATCTTAGAGCCCTTCTGCGGCCCCTCCGGGAGCAAGGCCACCGCATCGGGTTCGTACCCACCATGGGCTTTCTTCACGAGGGTCACGGGGCCCTGATCCGCCAGAGTGCCGCCCGCTGCGATGTCACCGTGGTGTCGATCTTCGTGAACCCAACGCAGTTCGGTCCCGGCGAGGACCTGGCCACCTACCCCCGGGACCTGGAGCGGGACCAGAATCTCTGCCTGGATGCCGGTGCGACGGTGCTCTTCCTCCCCGAGGTGGGCGAGATTTACCCCACCGCCTTCCAGACCCACATCGAGCCCGGTCGCATGGCCGAGACCCTCTGTGGCGCCTACCGCCCCGGCCACTTCCGCGGCGTCGCCACCGTGGTGGCGAAGTTCTTCAGCATCGTCCAGCCCGATCTGGCCTTCTTCGGCCAGAAGGACTTCCAGCAGACCGCCGTCATTCGCCGCATGGCCCGGGACCTGAACCTTCCCGTGGACGTGGTCGTGGTCCCCACCATCCGGGATACCGATGGCCTGGCCCTCAGCAGCCGCAACACCTACCTCGACCCCGAGACCCGCAGCCGCGCCCTGGGCCTCAGCAAGGGCCTCCAGGCCGCCAAGGCAGCCTTCGACGCGGGTGAGCGCAGCACCGTGGCGCTCCTCGACATCGCCCGTGCCCCCATGGCCTCGGCCGACAGCATCCAGTACCTCGACCTGGTGGACGCCCAGACCCTGGAACCCCTGGAGGGCCAGGTCAACCGCACGGTGGCGCTCTGCGTAGCGGCCTTCCTCGGCACCACCCGCCTCATCGACAACATCATGCTGACGCCGCCCGCCGGCGCGCTCTGAGCGGGCCGGCAGGGCCTTCCTAGGCCCTTCGGATGATGGTGCAAAGAGCTGGAAGAGCCTAGGCTTGGGACCTCCCTGAAGGAGAGACCATGCCCCGCCGCCTTGCCCTGCCCTTCCTGCTCCTGGCCGTCGTCCTGACCGGCCCCACCGCCACCGCCCGGCCCGATGAGCACCGCCGTGGCCGAGAGTCCGAGCGCGAGGACGCCAAGGTCTGGAAGGAGCGGGAGAAGCAGGAGCGCCGCTACTGGAAAGAGCAGGAAGGGCGCGGCCACAATCCCCATCGCTACATCGAGGACGGCCATGACCGCGGGCGTCGGCCCATCCCGCCCCCCTGGATGAACGGCTACTGGCGCCAGGGCGAGTCCCGCCGCTACGTGGCCCTCGTCCCAGGAGACCCCTCCCGCATGTACGTCTTCCTGGATGGCCGCTGGGTGCTGCGCCTGGTCCGCGATCCCCGGGCCCGCCTGGACCTGGAAGGCGCCTTCCGCCTGCCCATGGCCCCGCCTCCCATCGCCCCGCCCCGGCTGGGGCTGGACCTGCACGTGGTGCTCTTCAACTAAGAAAAGATCGAGGATGGACCGCGCGGCCCAGTGAGGCCATGCTAGGGCCTTGGCCGGGACTCCCGATGGAGCCTGGACCGGAGGATGCATGCTGCGCCACTTCCTGCTCGGAAAGATCCATCGCGCCACCGTCACCCGGGCCGATGTGGACTATGTGGGTTCCATCACCCTGGACCCCCTGCTCATCGAAGCCGCGGGCTTCCTCGAGAACGAGAAAGTGGACATCTACGACGTGACCAATGGGTCGCGCCTGGCCACCTACGTGATCCCGGGCACCCCGGGGTCGGGCGAGGTCGGCATCAACGGCGCCGCCGCCCACCTGGTCCAGAAGGGCGACCTGGTCATCATCGCCGCCTATGGCTGGATGACCCAGGAAGAGTCCGAAGCCCTGGCCCCCCGGGTGGTCTTCGTGGACGACCGGAACCGCATCAC
>CAITBU010000144.1 GCA_903890595.1 uncultured Holophagaceae bacterium
TCCTGGTGAACAGCCGCCACCACCAGGCCGTGAAGGTCGTGGCGCCCCCGCTGACAGCGGTGGGCTGGCACCTGGACACCGTCCATCCCGAGACCGGCCCGATCATCGAGGCCATCGAGGCCACGGACCCCGCCCGCTGGGCCTTCGGCGTCCAGTGGCACCCGGAGAACCTCGTGGGCCTGAAGGGCCCCGCCGGGGATGCGGCCAGGGACCTGTTTGCAACCTTCGTGGCGGCCATCCTGCAGCGGCGACACAGTTGAGCCAAGGCTGGTGACCGTCAGCGGCTTTGAACACGATCCGGTCTATGAAACCCCACTCGCAGATGCGGTCTTGCATCCCCTTCATCCCCTTCATCCCTGTTGAAAACAATACCGTTAAACAGGGATGAAGGGGATGAAGGGGATATAAAAAAACCGCGTAAGGATCCCTGTTGGAGCAATCCACCCTTGCCGTCCAAGGTTGTGGTTTGATTGGGAAAACAGGAGTCGCCATGTCCGCCCCCATCCGCTTCGAGATCGCTGATCGCGTTGCCACGCTGACGCTGGACCGGCCCGACCGCCTGAACGCCCTGGTCCCAGAGATGCAGGCAGGCTTCGAGGAGGCCTTGGCCCGTTCCGCAGAGCCCGATGTAAAGGTCCTCGTCATCCGGGGCGCTGGGCGGGCCTTCTGCGCCGGCGGCGACATCGGTTGGATGGCGAAGACGCTGACCGAGGGCCGCTGGGAGGAACTGGAAAGCCTTCTGAACCTGGGCGTCACCGTGGCCCATGGCCTGGCCACCCTGCCCAAGCCTGTGGTGGCCGTGGTGCAGGGTCCTGCCGCTGGCGCGGGGATGAGCCTGGCCCTCTGCGCCGACCTGCGCCTGGCCTCGCCAGATGCAGCCTTCAGCATGGCCTTCGTGAAGATCGGCGTGCACCCGGACTGGGGTGGCAGCGTCATGCTGTCCCGGCTGGTGAACTCCGCCGTGGCGGGCGAGCTCATGCTCACCGGGGATGCGGTGAGCGCTGAGCGCGCCCTGGCCCTGGGCCTGGTCAACCAGGTTGTCCCCGCCGAGCAGCTGGAGGAGCGCGCCGCCGCCCTGGGTCGCCGCCTCGCAGCCGGGCCGTCGACCACCTATGCCCGCATCAAGGCCACCCTCCTACGCAACCAGGGACTGGACCCGGAAAGCCTGCGCGCCCGCCTGGAAGTAGAGGCTCTCCAGATGCAGGCTGCCATGCGCCACCCCGATGCCCAGGAAGGGCTGGCGGCCTTCCTGGAGAAGCGGCCGCCCCGGTTTGCCTAGCACCGAAGCCCTGGCTCTTTTGCGGCATTGTTGTTAAAATTGAAGTCTATGCCTTCCACCCTGATCATCTGTGCCGACTGCGAGCGCCGCTCGCTCCGAGGCCCACGCACGGGGCGGGCCATGACCCAGGCCCTGACCTGTCTGACCCAGCTTTTGCAGGGGCGGAAGCGGCTTCAGGACTTGCAGATCGTCCGGGAGACCTGCCTCCAGAACTGCCCCCTGGGTCGGGTCTGCGTGGCCCTCAAGCGGGAGGGTGGGGAGACCGTCCGCCACCACCTGAGCCCCACGGACGACCTCAAGGCGGTGGCCCGACGCCTGGTGGGCCGAGCCACCTCGAAGAAGGCTCCAGAGGAGGGCTGAGGCCTAGCGAAGGCCCTTGGTCTGCGCCGCCTCAATGAGCTCCTTAATGCGCTGGGCATCGGCCTTGGTGTGGCCGTGGCTTGTGAGGGGGTCACTGCCACCGGTGCTCTCCACCAGGATGTCGGACCAGAGGACGCCTGTGTCGATGCGGACGCTGGCGACCTTCGAGAGGTGGATGCTGATCTCGTTCACAGTCAGCCACGCACGCTTGCGGCGCACCACGGCGGCATCCGTGACCTCGATGACCGTGGCGAAGAGGTGGTTGCCCTTGGTCCAGCGACTGGCCTTGAAGGTCTCAGTGGCCATCAGAGGGCGGACTTCGCCGCCGCAGCCACAGCCTGAGGCGTGAGGCCATAGGCTTCCAGCAGCAGCTCAGGCTTGCCGCTCTGGCCGAACCGGTCCTGCACGCCCACCCGGCGGAGCGGCATGGGATGGCCCTCGGAGAGCAGCTCGGCCACGATGCCACCCAGGCCGCCGTGGATCTGGTGCTCTTCGCAGGTGACCACCGCCCGGTGCGTCTTCGCCAGCGCGAGGAGGGTGTCCTGGTCGAAGGGCTTGAGTGTGGGCGTGTGCAGGACCGTCGCCTGGATGCCCTCGGCAGCCAACAGCTCGGCAGCTTCCAGGCAGATGCTGGTACCCAGGCCGCAGCCCACCAGCAGCACATCCGTACCGGAGCGCAGGACCACCGCCTTGCCGATCTGGAACTGGTAGTCCTCGGCGTGGATGCGGGGGAACTTGTCGCGGGTGAGGCGGATGTAGACGGGTCCCTGATGGGCGTAGGCGGCCCGCACGGCCTGCCGGGTCTCCAGCGCATCGGCCGGGGCCAGCACGGTCATGCCCGGGATCATGGTCATGAGGGCCAGGTCTTCCAGGCACTGGTGGGTGGCACCGTCCTCGCCCACGGTGAGGCCCGCATGGGTGGCGACGATCTTGACGTTCTGGTGGCCCAGTCCCACGGCCTGGCGGACCATCTCGTAGGCGCGGCCCGTGGCGAACATGGCGAAGGTGCTCAGGAAGGGCACCACACCCGTGGTGGCGGCACCGGCGGCAGCGGCCACCATGCCCTGCTCGGCGGCGCCCATGTTGAAGAAGCGCTCCGGGAAGGCCTTGGCAAAGCGGCCCGTGCGGGTGGACCCCGCCAGGTCGGCATCGAACACGATGAGGTTGGCGCCTTCTTTGCCCAGCTCCACCAGGGTGTCGCCATAGGCATCCCGCAGGCTGTCCATCACCGTGCCAGCCTTGCCGCCCACACCCGCCGTCTCCATGCCCGCCATGCCCGCTCCTGTGAAGGGTCCATTCTAGCCGAAGGGACCGGAGGGCGCCGCCGCTCTGCGGCAGCATCAGGCAGAGCGCCTGGCCATCCGAAAAATCACGGTGAGTTAGGCTGGAGGGATGACCTTCAGTGTCCGTCCCTCGTCCCTGCTCTGGGGCACCTTCCTGGCCCTGGGGGCGGCCGCCTTGGTCCTGCGCCTCCGCCAGCCGGACCACCTAGCCCTGCCCCTCCTGACGGCAGCCTTGCTGGCATTGCTGGCCCTGCGCCTGCTCGCCATGCTCATCGACTGGCGAGCGGGGCAGCTGCCCCTGACCCGGCTGCTGCTGCCTGCGGTCGTGCTGGCCGAGGGACTGGGCCTGGCCATGACCGGCGCCTCCGGGGCTGCCACGACGATTCGCTTCGCCACGGCGGCGGGCCTGGAGCTGCTGCTGCTTGTCCTGGCCGCGAGGGTCCTCACCCAGGCCAAGGCCCAGCCTGGCCAGTGGCCCGAGGACCGCATCGCTGCGGCTTTCTCCGCCTTCGTGCCAGCCCGGGCGGCCCGGCTCATGGCCCTGGAACTGGTCATGCTGGGCAGCGCCCTGCGCTTCCTGGCGGGCGGCTTCCGCACGGGGGCCCCCGAGGGCTTCAGCCACCACCGGGAAGCCGCCCTCCGCGCCATCCTCCCAGCCATTCCCCTGATGATCCCGGGGGACTTCCTCCTGACGACAGTGCTCTTCAAGGGGCTGGCGCCCTGGTTGCGGTGGGTGCTGCATGGGTCCAGTGCTTACGGGGTGCTCTGGCTGGTGGGCTATTACGCCACCCTCAAGGCCCGCCCGCATCGCCTCCACGACGGTCAGCTGGAGCTCAACCTGGGCCTCATGAAGTCCGTCAGTCTGCCCGTAGGCCACATCCTCTCGGCTGGCCCCTTGCCCGCCTTCGCTGATGACTGGGCCCGGCATGCCTACCTGAAGGGCGTGGAGAAGCTGGTGGCCAAAGGCAACACCGTGCTGGAGCTGAGGCTGTCCGAACCCGTCCGGGTGACGGGCCTCCTGGGCCTCGGCCGGCCCACCTGTCGACTGGCGGTCTCCGTGGACGAGCCCTCCGGTTTCCTCGCCGCCCTGGGGCGCCCTTGCGCCTGAGCCTGCCCATCGACCCCCTCCTGCCGGCCCTCGTGGAGAGCCTGCGGACCCGCCCCAACCTGGTGCTGCAGGCGGATCCCGGTGCCGGCAAGACCACCCGGGTGCCCCCCGCCCTGCTGAGCTCCGGCCTGCTGGGCAAGGGCGAGTGCTGGGTGCTGGAGCCCCGGCGGCTGGCGGCCCGCCTGGCGGCTACGCGGGTGGCCGAGGAGCTGGGGGAGGCCCTGGGCCAGCGGGCGGGCTACGCCGTGCGCTTCGAGCAGAAGGTCTCCCGGGAGACGCGTCTGCGCTTCGTCACCGAGGGGCTGCTGCTGCGCCGCCTGCAGGGCGATCCCCTGCTCCAGGGCATCAGCGCCGTGGTGCTGGACGAGTTCCACGAGCGCCACCTGCACACGGACCTGGCCCTCACCCTGCTCCGCCGCCTGCAACAGACCGCCCGGCCGGACCTGCGCCTGGTGGTCATGTCCGCCACCCTGGACCCGGGTCCCGTGGCGGCTTACCTCGATGCCGCCGTCCTGCAGAGTGCCGGCCGCAGCTTCCCTGTGGACACGGCTTTCCAGCCCCGGCCGGACGACCGGCCCCTGGAGGTCCAGGTGGCCGAGGCCCTGGAGTGCCTCTACGGCGAGGGCCTCCGGAACCACACCCTGGTGTTCCTGCCGGGCGCCGCCGAGATCCGGGCCTGCCTCAAGGGCTGCGAGGCCGTGGCCCTGCGGCGGGGCCTCAGCCTGCGCCCCCTGCATGGGGACCTCTCCCCCGACGCCCAGGCCCAGGCACTGGCGGCCAGCGACAGCCCCAAGGTCATCCTCAGCACCAACATCGCCGAGAGTTCCGTCACCCTGGACGCCATCGGGGCCGTGGTGGACTCGGGCCTGGGCCGGGAGGCCGCCCACTCGCCCTGGTCCGGCCTCTCCACGCTGCGGACCGTCCGCATCAGCCAGGCCCGCTGCATCCAGCGCACGGGCCGGGCGGGGCGGACCGGACCCGGCCGCTGCCTGCGCCTGTTCACCGAGGCCGAGTACGCCGCCCGGCCCGCCTTTGACACGCCGGAGCTGCAGCGGGCGGACTTGGCGGAGCCTCTCCTCTCCCTGCATGGCATGGGCATCGGGGATCCGGCCGGGCTGGCCTGGTTCGAGGTGCCCCCCGAGACCTCCCTGCAGGCGGCGGAAGCCCTGCTCGCCCGGCTGGGGGCCCTGATGAACGGCGGGCTGACCCCCATCGGCCGGCGCATGGCCGACCTGCCCCTGCACCCGCGCCTGGCCCGCCTGGCAGTGGCAGGTGCGGACCTGGGCATCCCCCAGCTGGCCCTGCGAGCGGCGGCCCTCCTGGAGACCGGCGGCTTGGCGGCCCGCCAGGGCCTGGACCGGGGGCCCGCCAAGCCCGGCCATGGGGCCGAGTCCGACCTGCTGCTGCGCCTGGACCAGTTCGAAGAAGCCGAAGCAGCGGGCTTCGGTGCTGGGGCCTGCCGGGCGGCGAGCCTGGATGTCGCCGCCCTCCAGCGGGCGCGGCGGGCCGTGCAGTCCCTGGCCCGTCTGCTGCCTTCTCCGGCGGAACCCCCGGACGCGGAGGTGCGCCTGCTCCAGGCCCTGCTGCGGGCCTATCCGGACCGGGTGGGACAGCTGTCTGCCAACGGCACCTGTGCCTTCGCTGGGGGCGGCGGTGCGAAGCTGGATCCCGGTAGCCGGGTGCGCCGCCCGGGCCTGATCCTGGCCCTGGAGGCCGAGGCCAGGAACCAGGGCACCGGAGGCCAGACGCTCATCCGGGTGGCCTCCCGCTGCGAAGGTGACTGGCTGCTGGAGGCCTTCCCGGAGCTGCTGGAAGCCGTGGACGAGCTGGCCTTCAACGCCGCTGCGGGGCGGGTGGAGCGCCGCTCGGAGATCCGCTACGAGGGTTTGAGCATTGACGTTAGCCGTGCCCCCGCAGATCCTGCGGATCCGCGCGTGGCGGGCCTGCTGGCGCAGGCCCTGAAGGGTCGGGCGCTGGATGAGGCACCTACCCGATATTTGGCTCGGCTGGCCTTCCTGCGAAAGCACCGGCCGGACCTGGACCTGCCCGAGGACCTCCTGGGCCCCCTGCTGGCGGGGGCCTGCGCCGGGCGCACCACCCTGCGGGAGGTCCAGGACGTGGACTGGCCGGCGGCCCTGCGCCAGGCCTTCCCCCAGGAGACCCTCCGCCTGCTGGATAGCTGGGCCCCCGAGACCATCCAGCTGCCCAAGGGTCGCCCCACCAAGGTCCACTACGAGGACGATCCCCCCTGGATCGCCTCCCGCCTCCAGGAGTTCTGGGGGCTGAAGAAGACGCCGAGCGTGGCGGGCGGCGCGGTGCCCCTGGTGCTGCACCTGCTGGCCCCCAACATGCGGGCCCTGCAGGTGACCACGGACCTGGCCGGGTTCTGGCAGCGGGTCTACAAGGAGCTGAGGCCCGCCCTGTCCCGGCGCTATCCCAAGCACCACTGGCCCGAGTAGCCGGTCCCCCTGCGCTACCCTGGAGGGATGCTCACCTTCCGTCCCATCCGACCCGAGGACGATGCGGCCATGGCCGCCGTCATCCGGGCCGTGATGCCGGAGTTCGGCGCCGATGGTCCCGGCTTTGCCCTCCATGACCCAGAGGTGGACCACATGAGCACAGCCTATTGCGGACCCGGTGCGGCCTACTTCGTGGTGGTCGAGGCCACCGGGCAGGTGGTGGGCGGGGCCGGGGTGGCCCCCCTGGAGGGTGGTGAGCCTGGCGTCTGTGAGCTGCGCAAGATGTACTTCCTCCCGGTGGCCCGGGGCCAGGGCATGGGCGAGGCCCTCCTGCGCCACTGCCTGACCGTGGCCCGGGACCTGGGCCACCACACCTGCTACCTGGAGACCCTCTCCGGCATGGACCAGGCCATCGGACTCTATCGGAAGCTGGGCTTCCAGGCCCTCTGCGCCCCCCAGGGCCGCACCGGCCACGGCGGCTGCGACCAGTGGTTCGCCCGGGAGCTCACATGATCATTGGCCTCGGTACGGATATCTGTCCCCCCAGCCGCTGGCGCCACATGGTCGAGCGGTTCGGGGCGGAAAAAGCGGCGGGCCGGATCCTTCACCCCGAGGAGGCCGCCTACCTGCTGGCCGGCAACCGGAACCGCCTCCCGGAGCGCCTGGCTGGGCGCTGGGCGCTCCGGGAGGCCTTCGGCAAGGCCCTGGGCACCGGGCTGGATGGCTGGTCCTGGAAGGAGCTTCGCTTCGTAAACGGCCGCCTCTGGGCCGTGGGGGAGCTGACCGGCCTGCTGGCAGCCCGGGACATCCGCACCCTACATGGCAGCGTCAGCCACGACGGGGACCTGGCTCTGGCCGTGGTCATCCTGGAGCGGTAAGGGGCGGGAACTAAAGGAGCACCCCACCGGGCCGATCCAGCGGGTAGGACGACCCGATGGATCCCCTCCAGGCCAGACAACAGATGACCCTTCCCGAATTCCGGAGTCTCCGGGACTTTATCTATGCCAAGTCGGGCATCTTTTTCAGCGAGTCCAAGCAGTACTTCCTGGAGAACCGCCTGAGCAAGCGGACCACGGATCTCAAGCTGCGGAGCTACGCCGACTACCTGGCCCTGTTGCAGGGCAGCGAAGGCCCGGCGGAGCTCAAGCGCCTCTTCGTGGAGATCACCACCAACGAGACCAGCTTCTGGCGCAACCCGCCCCAGATCGAGGCCTTTCAAAACATCGTCCTGGCCGATGCGGCCCGGCAGGCCCGGGAGCGGGGTCAGACCCGGCTGCGGATCTGGTCGGCGGCCTGCTCCAGCGGGGAAGAGCCCTACACCCTGGCCATGATCTGCCAGGAGGTCAAGGACACCCTCCTGCGGGGCCTGACGGTGGAGATCCTGGGGACCGACATCAGCGAGAAGGTCCTCGCCCAGGCCCAGGAGGGTAGCTACAACAGCTACACCCTCCGGAACCTGACGCCGGAGCAGGTGCAGCGCCACTTCACCCCCCAGACCAAGGACCTCTTTCAGATCCGCCCCGAGGTCCAGCGGCTCACCAGCCTGCGGAACTTCAACCTGGTGGACTATGCCGGCTACCGCCAGCTGGGCTTCTTTGACGTGATCTTCTGCCGCAATGTCCTGATCTATTTCGACGAGGCCGTGAAGGGCAAGGTCCTGAAGGAGTTCCACGCCCAGCTGCATCCCGGCGGCTTCCTGCTGGTGGGCCACAGCGAGAGCATCCACTCCTTCAACACCGGCTTCGAGCTGCTGCATTTCAGCAAGGCCATGGGTTATCGCAAGCGCAGTTGAGTGCGCAGGAGCCAGTCATGCCCATCACACCCCAAGAACTGATTGCGAACCTCGGCGACCTGCCGCCCCTGCCCCAGGTGGCCTCTCAGGTGCTGCGCGTCTCTGCCGACCCCGATGCCACGGCGGAGGACCTGCGGAAGGTCATCTCCATGGACCAGGCCCTCACCAGCCAGATCCTGAAGATCTCCAACTCCGCCATGTTCGGCATGATGCGCGAGGTCACCACCCTGACCCAGGCGATCATGGCCCTCGGCTTCAGCACCATCAAGAGCGTGGTCATCGCCAGCTCCGCCAAGAACCTCTACCACCGGGGGGCGGTGGGCCTGGAAGAGCGCCTGATCTGGGAGCACGCCCTGGTGTCGGCTCTGGCCAGCCGGGCCTTTGCCCGCAGCCTCCGCTTCCCGCGGGTGGAAGAGGCCTTTATCGGTGGCCTCCTGCATGACATCGGGAAGTCCGTCATGGGCGTGAAGTTCCCCGAACGCTATGGGGCCCTGCTGCGCACGGTCTACAACGAGCAAGGCACCAGCCTGGATCTGGAGCTGGAGACTTTTGGCTTCGACCACACCATGGTGGGCGAGGCCCTGGTGAGCCGGTGGAACCTGGCCCCCGGGCTGCAGGCAGCGGTGCGGTGGCACCATGATCCTTCGGAGGCCCCGGATGGCCTGCGGGAGCTCCCTGCCATCGTCGCCCTAGGCAATCAGCTGGCCCTCGAGGAGAAGGTCGGGATCGGGGATCCCTCGCACCTCCAGGGAGCCACGACCCAGGCAATGGCGATTCTCCGGTTGAGCGAGGAGGCCCTCGCGGACTTCAAGGAAGGCATCCGGGACGCCATCGAGCAGGACAAATCGATGATTGCGGAATTCTAGATGATCACCCGGGAGCAGTTCAGCGCACGCCTGAAGGCCAAGAGCCTTCCGAGCCTCCCCCTCACGGTGGTGGCCCTGGGCCAGGCTGTCCAGGACGAGCGCTGCACCGTGGACCGCATCCTGGCCATCCTGTCGAAGGACCCTCCTCTCTCTGCCACCCTCCTGCGCCTGGCCAACTCCGCCATGTACGCCGGGGAAGGGTCTGTCCTCGACCTGCGCAAAGCGATCCTCCGCCTCGGCTTTGACGCTGTGGCCATCCTGGGCACAGGCGCTGCCGTTGTCCGCACCTTCCGGGATGGTGCCCACCTGGACGCCCTCCGCCTGTGGCAACACAGCGTGGCTGTCGGCCTGACGGCCAAGGGCATCTGCACCCTGGCGCGGCGCCGTGGGCAGGCCGAGTCCGCCTTCCTGGCTGGCCTGCTCCATGACATCGGCAAGATCGCCCTCGACACCTGCTTCCCAGATGCCTATGCCGAGGTGGTGCAGAAGGTGGCGGGCGGTGCACACTACCTGGACGCAGAGCGGGAGGTCCTGGGCCTCGATCACCCGGAAGCCGGGGCCCTGCTGGCCGCCAACTGGTCCTTCCCCCAGCCCATCGTCGATGTCATCCGGGATCACCACGAGCCCAAGGCGGGGGAGTTCCTCCCTAGCCTGGTGTACCTCTCCGATCTCCTGGTGCGGACCCGGGTCCCCATGGGTCCCGCGGACCAGCGCCTCATGGTCGCCCTGGGCGACACCCCGGCCTTCCACTCCGTCATGGCAGGGGCCCTGGAAAAGGACCTCGACATCGAGCGCCTGACCTTCTCCATCGACGACGAAGTGGATCATGCCCTGGCCTTCGTCGAAGTGGCCTTCCAGAGCTAGGGGGATGCGATGACGATCCGGATCCTGGTGGTCGACGACAGCCCCTTCATGCGGAAGTCCCTGCAGAAGATGCTGGAGGAGGCTCCGGACCTGCGGGTGGTGGCCACAGCCCGGGATGGGCAGGACGCCCTGGAAAAGATCCAGGAGTTCCAGCCTGACATCGTGACCCTCGACATCGAGATGCCTCGGATGGACGGCCTCACCTGCCTGAAGCGCATCATGGCCGAGTTTCCCCGCCCCGTACTGATGGTCTCCAGCCTGACCCAGGAGGGCGCCCAGGCGACCCTGGATGCCCTGTCCTTCGGGGCCCTGGACTTCATCCCCAAGGAAAACAGCTTCGCCAGCCTGAGCATCCTCCAGATCCAGCAGGACCTGCAGGAGAAGGTCCGGAGGCTGGCCGCCAGCCCCCGGTTCCGCCGCACGCCTGCCGCCCCGGCGACCCCGGCGATCCTGCCGGCACCCACCCAGCACCACCTGACACCGCACCCGGCACCGAGGCAGGCGGCCCCCCTTGGGGCGGGCCTGCCTGCCAGCCCTCAGGCTGACCTCCTCCTTCTGGGCAGCTCCACGGGCGGCCCCAAGGCCCTCCAGGACATCCTGCCGCTGCTGCCCGCCAGCCTTCCCGTCCCCTGCCTCATCGTCCAGCACATGCCCAGCACCTTCACCAAGCCCTTTGCGGACCGCCTGGATGGCCTCTGCAAGGTCCACGTCAAAGAAGCGGAGCAGGGTGAACCCCTGAAGGCCGGCACGGTCTACATCGCTCCGGGGGGCGTCCACCTGACCTGGGCCAACCGGGGTCCCCTGGGCTGCATCGAGCTGGGGCCGGAGCCGGTGTCCTCTCTGCACCGGCCCAGCGTGGACGTGCTGTTCCTCAGCGTGGCCGAGCGCTTCCGGGGCCAGGTGCTGGCCGGGATCCTCACGGGGATGGGCTCGGATGGCGCCAAGGGCATGGAGCAGCTGAAGTTCCGAGGCGCCCACACCCTGGCGGAAGCCGAGGAGACCTGCGTGGTCTACGGCATGCCCCGGGCAGCGGCGGAGCGCAAGTGCGTGGACCTGGTGGCTCCCCTCGGAGACATCCCGGGGCACCTCTGTCGGCACTTCCGGATCTGATGCTCACGCCGGCGATCCTGGGCTCACTGCGGGTCCCTCTCCAGGGGCCCACCGGAACCGCACCGGCCCTGGGCATCGTTCCGGGCCAACGGCTGGAGGCCACCCTGGAGGCCATCCTGCCCGAGGGCCTGCTCCTGCGCCTGCCAGATGGCCGCACCCTGCAGGCGGCGGGCAGCCTTCCCTTCCCACCGGGCAGCGTCCTGACCATGAAGGCCCTGCCCCTCCCCCAGGGGGCGGGGATCCACCTCCAGGTGCTGCAAGCTGCGCCGCCA
>CAITBU010000145.1 GCA_903890595.1 uncultured Holophagaceae bacterium
CAGGCTTCTTGGAGGCGATTCGGCTAGGCAACGGCAAAGTCCTTATTGCGGGCGGCGATGACGGTACTGGCAGCCTCGAGAGCGCTGAGCTCTACGACCCGGCCCTGGAGACTTGGTCTCCCACCACTGGCATGGGCACCACCCGGGCCCGCCACTCCGTTACCCTGCTTGCGAGCGGGAAGGTGCTGGTCGCCGGGGGTGACCGATCCGCCTCGGGTGGAGCTTCTGGTTTCGACGCGACGGCCCTAATCTATGATCCCGCGACCACCCTCTGGACAGCGACGGGCGGACTCGCTGAGGCGCGCAGCATTCACAGCGCAGTCCTCCTGGCGAGTGGGCAGGTTCTGGCTGTTGGGGGGGCGAATGAGAGCAGGCTCCTTACCAGCGCGGAGACCTATGATCCGACGGCCGGAACCTGGTCTCAGCCTGCCGGCCTCGGCACGCCTCGCTTGAACACAACCATCGTCCGGCTTTCCACGGAAAAAGTGCTGGCCATCGGGGGGCGGCCAATTATCGGAAACCCTGCCTATCCCGTTGCCACGACAGAGCTCTGCAACCCCGCCACGGGGCTATGGACCGCCACCGGCAGCTTGAACACCGCGCGGGAGCTCTCCACCGCAACCCTCCTGAACAACAGCAAAGTGCTGGTGGCCGGCGGGTCTGCCCAGAGCGGCTACCCAACCACCACAGAACTCTATGATTTTGCGTCGGGCACCTGGTCCCTGACCGGCAGCCTGGGCACGGGGCGGGTCGCCCACACCGCCACCTTGCTGTCGAGCGGCAAGGTCCTCGTGGCAGGCGGGACGGGGCAGGCCAGTTATTTGGCCAGCGCGGAGCTCTACGATCCGGCGACCGGGCTATGGTCGGCAACCGGGAGCCTGAACGTGGCGCGGTCTGGGGCCACGGCCACCCTGTTGGCGAACGGCAAGGTCTTGGTGAACGGCGGGGGTGCGAGTGCCAGCACCGCACTCGCCAGCGCAGAGCTCTATGACCCCGCCACGGGCCTCTGGACCGCCACCGGCAGCATGACTGCCGCCCGCAGAGACTTCAGCTCGACCCTGCTGGCGAACGGCAAGGTGTTGGCGATTGGCGGCTACGGCCCGACCTACTACCAACCCTTCGCCAGCACGGAAACCTACGACCCCGCGACAGGCATCTGGTCCGCAGCAACCAGCCTTAGTGCAGGGCGCTCGAGCCACAATGCCGTCCGGCTTTTAGACGGAAGAGTCATGGTCATCGGGGGCTTTCTTCCCGGGATCGGCAGCCCCGCCACGGAACTCACCTATGGGATGTACTACCTCAGTACGGAGATCTTTAACCCGGGGACGGGAACCTGGAGCCTGGGCGCCAACGTGTCCCTGGGGAGTCCCGCCGGTGTAGTAAGAATGTCCGATGGCACGGTTGTCTGCGCCCTCGGGGGTAACACTGTCACCGAGGTCTACCTGCCGGGCCCCTTTGTGGCGAACCCGCCCGGGGCCCCCACGAACCTGGCGGCCACGGCCGGGGATGGACAGGTAAGCCTAAGTTGGACCGCAGCCACTGCTGCGACGACCTACCAGGTGGACTACTACGAGCAGAATGCCCCCGAGGCGGTCCACTACAAGGCCAACTTGGCGGGAACTTCCACCACCGTCACGGGGCTCCTGAACAACGTCCCCTATGTGTTCTCGGTCAACGCGGTCAACGGCAGCGGCACCACCCCAGGCACGCCCGCAACGGTCAACGCCACGCCGGTCCCCGCGGTCACGCTCGTGTCCATCGCCATCAGCCCCACCAACTTCAGCCTGGTCGCAAGGTCTGGGAATCAGCAACTCACAGCCACAGGGACCTATTCGGATGGGTCCACGGCCAATATCACCGCCACCGTGGCGTGGTCTTCTTCCGATGCCAGCAAGGCCGTCATGGATAATGCTCGGGTCAGGCCCCTTAGTGCCGGTAGCGCCCTGCTCACGGCGCACTTGGCGGGAGTGTCCTCCAATGCGGCCACGGTCACCGTGACGGCCTATGTGGGGTCGTGGAGCAACACAACCACGAACACGACCTCCACAAGCACTGGCACCGGCACGGTAAGGGTGCCCATGGATGTGTCTACGGTCATCGAGGATGGCACCTGGAGCGCAACCGCCCTGACTATCACTCAGCAAGGGAGCCATGGCACCGCCACCCTGAGCGGTCGGGTCCTCAGCTACCAGCCAAGCCATGGCTTCACGGGGACAGACACCGTCGTGGTGAATATTGTTGGGATGAGCTACAGCCTGCAGTCGATCGACATTGCTGGCACCGTCTTTGGCACCAACCTGGTTGCTAACGCCAACACCGCCACCAAAACGATCACGATCTTGGTGGAGTGACCCGCCCTGGCGAGAGCCAGGGTCTGTGCCTGGCCCCGCAAGAAACGAAAAACGCCCCCGGGTTCGTCCCGGGGGCGTTAACGCTGGGCTAACCTTTGGTGCGGTTGGCCTGACGATTAGGGCTTCGTCATGACCCGCACCATCTCCAGCACCTTGCAGGAGTAGCCCCACTCGTTGTCGTACCAGGAGACGACCTTCACGAAGGTGCCGTC
>CAITBU010000146.1 GCA_903890595.1 uncultured Holophagaceae bacterium
CGGCCCTTGATCCACTTCTCGAACCAGTTGAACTCGCTCACCATCTTGACCAGCTGATAGCGGGGCTCCGTGAGGCCGTGGGGCATTCCGGGGTAGACGAGGTACTCCACGGGCACCCCCAGCTTCTTGAGGGCCATGTAGAGCTCATCGCTCTGGGGCTTGGGCACGCGCTGGTCCGCCTCGCCCACGTGGATGAGGGTGGGGGTCTTGGCGTTCTTCACGTACTTCAGCGCGGACTCATTCACGAAGTTGTCCCAGGCGTCGTAGGGCCGGCCGCCCAGGTAGAACTCCCGGACGCTCTGCACGTCGGACTCGGCGTACATGGAGAGCCAGTTCACGGCACCAGCACCGGTGCTGATGGCCTTGAAGCGGTCGGTCTGGGTGAGGGTCCAGCTGGACAGGTGGCCCCCGGCGCTCCAGCCCATCATGCCCAGGCGCTCGGGGTCCGCCAGGCCGGTGGCGATCAGGTGGTCCACACCGCTGATGATGTCGGCGTAGGACAGGCGCAGGAAGTTGCCAGCGATCTGGCGCTTGAAGGCCTCCCCGTAGTTGGAGGAGCCCCGGTAGTTGGGCTGCAGCACCGCATAGCCAGCGGCGGCGTAGATGTGGGGGTAGGTGACGTAGCGGCCCTGGAAGCCCCGCAGATCGGCGGCTGCGGGCCCCCCGTGGAGCTGCACAATGAGGGGGTAGCGCTTGCCCTTCTCGTAGCCAAGGGGCCGAATAAGCAGTCCTTCCACCTCGATGCCATCCGGTGCCTTCCAGCGGATGGCCTCGGTCTCGCCCAGGGCCAGCTTTGCGATCTGGGGGTTGGCGTTCGACACCTTCACCCAGCTGGCGGGCGTGCCCACGGTGGCAGCCTTCGCCACGAACAGGTTGGCGGGCGTCTTGGGATCGCTGCAGGTCAAGAGGAAGGTCTGGGTGTCAGCGTTGTAGCCCCCGGCGATGACCCCGGGCCGGGCCGTCAGCTGCTTCAGGGCGCCGTCGGTTGCCGACACCGAGAAGAGGTGCTGGTCGACGCCGATGCCCTCGGTGAAGTAGAGGGTGGTGGCATCCTCGGCCCAGGTGGCGCTGGCCACGCTGATGTCCTTGCCGGCCAGCAGGTTCTTGGCCGGCCCCCCAGCGATGGGGACCACCCACAGCTGGTCATTGCGGAGCCGCTCGAAGCGCTCCGGTGCGGCGTAGACCAGGCGGCTGCTGTCCGGGGAGAAAGCCATGAAGCGGGCGTACTTTTCGAGCACCGGCCGGGCCTTCCCCGTGCCGAGGTCCAGGAGGTGAAGGCTGGCCTCTTCCTGGGTGACATCCCCCAGGCCGCGGGTGGTGGGCAGCGCCCGATAGGCGGCCCAGTGGCCGTCCCGGGAGACCTGGAAGGCGGCCACGGTGAAGGCGGCACCCTCGGTCCAGCGCCTGGCCTTCCGCTCCTTGAGGTCCACGGACCACAGGTGTACCGGCGGCTGGGCCTGATCCGCCAGCCGCACATCGAACTTCTTCTCCCTGCGCTTGAGGTCGTCCTTGTCGGTGCGGTCCGGGCTGGTGAACCAGATCTGCTTTCCGTCCTCGGAGAAGGCGAAGTCCCGGATGGGCGTGGCGTGCTTGGGCAGGGCCGTGATGATGAACTCGTCGCTGCTCAGATCGACGAGGGAGAGCTGCCGCTCCTCCGCCTTGCCGGCACTGAAGGCCAGCCACTTCCCGTCCTTGCTGAAGGCGTAGGCGTGGACGCCGTCCTTGGCCTCCGTCAGCTTCCGGGCCTCACCACCATCCACGGCCAGGAGGTAGACCTGCTGGCCCCCTTCCCGGTCCGCCAGGAAGGCGAGGTGCTGGCCGTCCCTGGCCCACTGGGGGGAGCTCTCGTTCTTCTCCCGGGTGAAGGTCATCTGCCGGATCGCCCCGGTTTCGGCGCTGGCCACGAAGAGGTCGGTGTAGCTCTTGCCGGACTTCCAGTGGGGGATCCCCAGGGTGTAGGCCACCCGCTTCCCATCGGGCGAGAGGGTGCCACCACCGAGGCTGCGGAGCTCCATGACATCCATGAACGTCATGGGCCGGGTCTCCTGAGCCTGGGTGGGCCCGAAGGACACCAGGGCTGCCAGGGCCACCTGCCATCCGATTGCGCGCATGCCGCCTCCTGCCTCGTGAGTTGAGGCTCCATCATCACCCACGCCCTGGGCTCAGTCCATCCGCAGGCTGAGGTCCGCCGCTGGGGCGCTGTGGGTGAGGGCGCCCACGCTGAGGAAGTCCACGCCGGTCTCCGCCACGGCCCGAGCCCGCTCCAGGGACAGGTTGCCGCTGGCCTCCAGGAAGAGCCGCCGGCCGCTGCGGTTGCGCAGGGCGACGGCTTCACGCAGCTGCTCGAGGCTCATGTTGTCCAGGAGCACGCCGTCCACCTCGGGCAGACCCAGGCACTGGCCCAGCTGCTCCAGGGTCTCCGCCTCCACCTCGATGCGGATGAGGTTGGGCGACCCCGCCCGGGCCGAGGCCACCGCCGCAGCGATGCCCCCGGCGGCCGCCAGGTGGTTCTCCTTGAGCAGCACGCCGTCCCCCAGGGTGAGGCGATGGTTCAGGCCTCCGCCGCAGCGCACGGCGTATTTCTCCAGCAGCTTGAGGCCCGGCGTGGTCTTGCGCGTGTCCAGGATGCGGGCCCCGGTACCGGCCACGGCTTCCACAAAAGCACGGGTGAGGGTGGCGGTGCCACTGAGGCGCTGGAGCAGGTTGAGCATGACCCGCTCGGCCAGCAGGATGCCGTGGCTGGCCCCCTCGATGCGGAGCACCTCCGTACCCCGGGTGATCCCCTGCCCGTCCTCGCAGAGGGCGGTCAGGCGCAGGGCCGGATCCGCCAGGCGGAGGACCTCCATGGCCACGGGCAGGCCCGCCAGCACCAGGTCCGCCTTGGCGGCCACCCGAGCCAGCATGGGCCGGTCCGGCACCGCAGCGGTGCTCCAGTCCTGGGTGCCCCAGTCCTCGCGGAGAAAGGCCCTCAGGGAGTCACGGTAACTTTCAGGATGCGGGGGATGGTACATCATTCGCCTCGAGCCCAGCGTACAATGAACCTGTTCCCAGGAGCCCTTATGTCCTTCGTTGTCGTTGAGAAAACCGATCGCATCGCCTGGGTGACCCTCAATCGCCCCGAGAAGCTGAACGCCCTGAACAACCAGGTGCTGCAGGACCTGGAGCAGACCTTTGCCACCCTCGAAGAAGACCCCGAGGTCGGCGTCATCATCGTCACCGGAGCCGGCGAGAAGGCGTTCGTGGCCGGTGCCGACATCTCCGAGCTGAAGTCCCTGGACACCGCCGGTGCCCGCACCCAGGCCCTCCGCGGCCAGGCTGTGCTGCAGCGCATCGAGTCCATGCCCAAGCCCGTGATCGCTGCGGTGAACGGCTTCGCCCTGGGCGGCGGCTGCGAGCTGGCCCTGGCCTGCCACATCCGCATCGCCTCCGAGAACGCCCGCTTCGGCCTGCCCGAAGTGAGCCTCGGCATCATCCCCGGCTACGGTGGCACCCAGCGCCTGCCTCGCCTCGTGGGCAAGGGCGTGGCCCTGGACATGATCCTCAGCGGTGACATGGTGGGCGCCGCCGATGCCCTGCGCATGGGCCTGGTGAGCCGTGTGGTGGCCCTGGCCGACCTCAAGGCCGCAGCCGAGAAGCTGGCCCGCACCATCCTCACCCGGGGTCCCCTGGCCCTGCGCCACGCCATCGCGGCCGTGAACGAAGGCATGGAGATGCCCCAGGACCGCGGCCTCCAGTACGAGGCGGCCCTCTTCGGCCTGCTCGCCGCCAGCCAGGACATGCAGGAGGGCATGGGTGCCTTCCTGGAGAAGCGTCCGGCGGCGTTCAAGGGGCTCTAGCTCCTGCTCCAAAACAGAGGCGGGCCCGAGGGCCCGCCTCTGTTTTGGAGATGGGAAAAGCTAGGGCGGGTCAAGGTGCGTCGGCGGGGGGCCGATGGGTTGGGGGGAGGTCTCCATGACCCGCTTTCTTGTTGGCCAGGCCCTGCTGCTTTTGGCGGTGCTCCTGGGGATCACGCTGATCGGCGGTCGGTTGGTGACCTGGCTGCATCCGGCGGTCATGGCGGCCCTCTTCGTGGTGGCTGTCCCACTGCTCGCCACGCTGTCAGCCTTCCCTTCCCGGGACCTCCGCCAGGCCCTGGCCGATGCCCTCTCCCCTGAGGCCACGACACCATCCAGGCCCACCTCCCTGCGCGTCTGGCGCCTCCTGGAATACAGCGTGGTGGCTGGCGGCCTCTTGGCCTTCTGCACTGGCCTGATCATCACCTTCACCTTCCTGGACACAGCCAACGCCTTCCTAGGTTTCAAGCTCGCCGCCACCCTGGTGGCGCCCTTCTACAGCGTCCTGCTGGCCCTGGCCTGCCGAGTCCTGCACACCAGGGTCGAAGGGGCCAATATCCCCCTCTAGTCTTTTCCCATCTCCAAAAGGAAGCGGGCCCACAGGCCCGCTTCTTTTTGGAGCGAGAGAACGGCTACTTCTTGGGAACCCCCACCGTCACCGCCGCCGTCTGCTCGTTGTTGAACTGGTCCACGACCTTCACCAGGATGCGGTCACCCCGAAGGGACTCCCGGGGAATGAGGACGTCAAAGCGCTCGTCCTTCTGGTCGAAGATGCGGTCTTCGGGAACCACCTGCAGCCAGCGCTCGCCATCGGCGCTGATGGCGGCCTCCTTCAGCAGGGACGTCTCATCCTTGGCGGAGAAGCGCACCCGGAGGCCGTCCCCCTCGGGTACGGCGGTCAGGTCGAACAGCACCGGCGGGGTGTGGTCGATGAGGAAGGGCGGCGTGCGCCAGGTGCTGGTGAGAGCGGCATTGAAGGGCGCCGTGGGGGCGTCCGAGGCAGTCACCTCCAGACGGTAGCGGCCGTCCGGCACGGGGAGGGTGTCAAAGCTGAAGAACTTCTCCTTCCAGGCCTTCTCGATGAGGATGGGCGAGCCCTTCTCCGGGATGAGGCGGATGGCGA
>CAITBU010000147.1 GCA_903890595.1 uncultured Holophagaceae bacterium
GCCCTGGGCCTGCAGCCGCTGGTAGATGGTCCAGGTGTCGTGCAGGTTGAAGAAGGCATAGCCCAGGATGGGCGGCAGGATCATCAGCAGGAGTTTTCCTCGGATGCTGAGGCGATGGGACAGGGACATGTGGGCTCCGCCAGGGAAAGCATGGGCTTCCTGGTTATCGGCTCCATTGGGGGGATCCTGAGATTCAGGCCTCGGAACCCGGGCTAGGGGCGGTCCAGAATGTCGTCCACGGCCGTGTAGGGGTCCACCAGGCGGTCGGCGATGCCTTGGAGGGCGGCCTCCACCCGCTCCGGGCCGGCCTTCTCCCGGGCCCGGCGGGAGGCCGCCTCCGCCAGCAGGGAATCGAAGCGCAGGCGGGCCCGCTCCCGAGCCTTGCGGGCCAAGCCACCATGCGCCCGCAGCCAGACGCCGTGCTCCCGGAGCTGGTCGATGAGCCCCACAATGCCCTCGCCCCGTTGGGCCACAGTCCGCAGCACCGGGGGGTCCCAGTCCCGGGGGTGGGCCAGGGACTTCATGCTCTCGATCTCCCGCTCCACCTGGTCGGCGCCGTCCCGGTCCGCCTTGTTGATGACGAACAGGTCAGCCACCTCCATGATCCCGGCCTTGATGGCCTGGATCTCGTCCCCCATGCCCGGCACCAGCACCACCACACAGGTCTGGACGCAGCTCACCACGTCCACCTCGTCCTGGCCCACGCCCACGGTCTCCACCAGGACGGTGTCGTAGCCGGCGGCGTCCAGGAGGTCGATGGCGTCCTGGGTGGCCCGGGCGAGGCCGCCGAGGGCGCCCCGGGTGGCCATGCTGCGGATGAAGATGCCGGGATCCGCGGCGCAGCGGCCCATGCGGATGCGGTCCCCCAGGATGGCCCCCCCGCTGAAGGGCGAGGTGGGGTCCACGGCCAGGATGCCCACCCGCTGGCCCTGGGCGCGCAGGGTCCGGGCCAGCTGATCCGTGAGGGTGCTCTTGCCGGCCCCCGGCGAACCCGTGATGCCCACCACGGCGGCCCGGCCCAGGTGGGGCCAGAGGCTGGCCATGAGGTCCCGGGCCCCCGGGTGGCCGTTCTCCATCCAGGAGATGGCCCGGCCCAGGGCCCGAGCCTCCCCGCGACGCAGGGGCTCCAGGAGATCGGTGGCAGCGGACATGCGCCCAGGATGCCAGAACCGGGGCCTTCCCCAGGGTCCGAACTCGCAGGGAGCCCCCGGATGGGCTACCCTGGTCCTTCGGCCCAGGCCGAACCGGAACATGGACAGATGAAAAGAGGGCCCGCCCCCATGAAAGATCCCGAGGCCGTGGATCCAGCGACGGAGCCGGCCGTCCGGCTACCTGCGGTGCTGCTGACGAAGCGGGCCGCCGTGGCCCCACCGGACCCCGAAGCCCCCCGGGAGAAGTCCTGTGCCGAGTGCGGCCACGGCTTCGTCGTCGAGGCCGGGCAGAAGTTCTACCTCTGCCCCGACTGCTACCGGCGCTCCTTCACCTACCGCCGCAAGGGGGGCCGGGATGCGGCCACCATCCTGAGCCAGATCACCTGTGCCGCCTGTGGGGCCTCGGAATACCTGCCCTTCCTGCCGGATGACCCGACCAAGGCCCTGTGCCGTGCCTGCTTCGCCAAGCAGCGCCCGGAACAAAAGGGCCCGGCCCGACACAATCATCGATAGCCCGAGGAGTTTTCATGCGCCTGTCCTTCCTGCCCCTGCTGCTGGTGACCAGCCTGTTGCCCGCCCAGACCCCAACCAAGTCCACCGCCAAGGCCAAGCCTGCAGCCAAGGCCGGCGCCAAGGCCGCCCCGGCCAAGGCCAATCCTGAGGCCGACGCCGCCCGGAAGGCGCTGCTGGAGACCCTGGATGCGGTGAACAACGCCTGGTTCGGCCAGCCCTACCAGGCCATCAATGCCGTCCAGCTGCAAGGCACCCTGGGCATCTCCCTCAGTGGCGCCGCCGTCAACCAGAAGGTGGACAGCCTCAGCCAGGGCGCCGTCAAGGGCAACAGCTCGGGTGGCCAGGCCAACCTCCGGGTGAAGAGCACCTACTTCGCCAACGGTGACTTCCGCACGGACCTGGCCGGGGACTTCGGCACCCTGCTCTACACCCGCCGGGGCAACCGGGGGTTCCTCTACAGCAAGGAGCAGAACGCCTACACCACCCGCATCGACCTGGCCCCTTCGGACGCCCCCCTCACCTACATGTCCTGGTTCCGCCAGACCCTCAATGACATCAAGGCCGTCTACGTCGACGCCCCCACCTTCTCGGCCAGCCAAGCCGGCGAGGAGACCGCCGAGGGCCGCACCCTCCAGCGCCTGGTCTTCAGCGCCCCCACCCCGGCCTGGGACCCCAAGAAGCGCGAGCAGAGCGTGGCCCAGAGCCTGGGCTTCTGGAAGCGTGGTCGCCTTGAGGTGGCCATCGACAAGGCCACCAAGCAGCCCGTGCGCATGGACTTCCGCAACGATGAGCAGGGCGTCCACACCCGCATGGACTTTAGCTACGGCAGCGGTGGCCGCCTCACGGCGGTCAATGTCGCCAACAGCAGCCGTGGCTTCGAAGGCCCGGGCTGGCTCCGCGTGGGCTACGGTGGCGATGGCCGCATGTCCAACGTGGCAGGTGAGTTCAGCAGCCAGGACAAGAAGATCTCCTTTGCCATGGATATGAACTGGACCAAGTCCACCGGTGCCGCCGAGCTGATCGCCGTCCCCCCCGCCGGCGCCACCAAGCGCGGCCGCGAGGACATGGAGACCCAGCTGGCCCTGGGCGCCGCCTCCCGCATCTTCGACCTCCAGCGCGCCGGCCTCAACCTGCGCAGCATCGCCATCGGCGGCAAGTAGCCCGAAGACGAGCCACGACCCCCGGGGACGCCATGTGGCGACGGATCCCCATCCTGACCGCAGCCCTCCTGGGTTCGGTCGCTTGCCGGGGGTTGCTCATCCTCACCCCGGCCCCAGAGTGGGCGGTCGAGGCCAATGCGGAGGTGCGGCGCACCCGGAGTGCCTACTTCGAGCGGGCCACAGCACTGGTCGCTGGCCTGGATGACCCCGCGAACGATGACGCCACCGTGGCCCTGGCGCTCGCCCACGCCTGTGCCCCGGAATACCATGCCTATGCCAAGGCCAGGTCGGTCCTGCGGGGCATGACCGACCCCCAGCGCGCCACCAGCCTGCAGGCGCTGCTGATCCCCAAAGAAAAAATCCGGGCCACC
>CAITBU010000148.1 GCA_903890595.1 uncultured Holophagaceae bacterium
CACCTTCATGGTGGAGATGACCGAGACGGCACGGATCCTCAACCAGACGACGTCGGTCAGCCTGGTGATCCTGGATGAGATCGGTCGCGGCACCAGCACCCGGGATGGCCTGGCCCTGGCGGAGGCCATCGCCCTGTTCCTCCGGGACCTCAAGGGCGGCGCGCCGCGCACCCTGTTCGCCACGCACTACTTCGAGATGACCAAGCTGGCGGAGGACGCGCGCATCCAGAACCTCCACGTGGAGGTCCAGGAGTGGGAGGAGCAGCTGCACTTCCTCCATCGCGTGGCACCGGGCCCGGCGGATCGCAGCTACGGCATCCAGGTGGCGCGGCTGGCGGGCCTGCCCAAGTCCGTCATCCTCAAGGCCCAGCGGCTGCTGGCCCAGGCCCCGGAAGCCCCGCCCCGGGCCCCCATGGCCTCGCAGCCGGCCCTGCCCATGTTCGAGGTGGAGCCCGATGCGCTGCGGGGTGAGCTGGAGGCCCTGGACCTGAGCCGCATGACGCCCCTGGAGGCGCTCAACTGGCTGGCGCTCAAGCAGCGCAAGTGATCAGAAGGCCACCCTCAGCTGGCGCAGCTGAGCCATGAGGGCCACGGGCGTGGTGTAGGTGAGGCCATGCAGGCCCAGCTTCGTGGCGGCCTCGGCAAAGGGGGCCAGGTCATCGATGTAGACGCAGGCCTCCGGGGGCAGACCCAGTTTCGCCACGGCGTCCTGGTAGATCCGGGGCTCCGGCTTGAGGACGCCGACCTCGTAGGACAGGGTGATCGTGTCGTAGAGGGGAAACACCGGGGTGGTGCGGATGCCGTGCTCGAAGTGCCAGGGGTTGGTGTTGGAGAGCAGGCCGATGCGATAGGCGGGCTTGAGCCTCCGGATCAGCTCCAGGGTGCTGTCGATGGGGGTGAAGAGGTCCGTAAAGATGGGCAGGAACTCAGCCTCGGTCAGGTCTCGGCCGCAGATGGCGGACACGCCGGCGAGGAAGGCCTGCGAGTCGATGCGCCCGGCCTCGTAGTCCTGGCTCAGGGATGCGTTGTCATATATGGCCTGCTTCAGGGCTTCACTGGAGCGGCCAGAGATCCGGGCCAGGCCCGCCAGGATGCGGTTGTTGTCGAAGCGGTACTGGACATTGCCGAAGTCGAAGATGATGGCCTGGATGGGCGGCGGTTCGGTGTCGCGGGGCAGGAAGGGGACATAGTCCTGGTCGGCCCGGGTGATGTGTTCCAGGTACCACTGCTTGAGGAAGTCCAGGGTCTCGCTGAGCAGGCGGGGGTCGGTCGGGTCGTAGGTGCGGTCCAGGTCGATGAGGCGGGCGGTAAAGTCGGCATGCAGGGCCTGGTGCTCTGTCAGGCGGGGATAGGCGAACTCCTGAAGGTAGGCCTCCTCGGTGCTGAAGTGCACCCGGACGTACTCGCAGAGGCGCTGAAAGATGCCCGCCACGGTCGTTGCATCTCGGCGTTCCCCCACCAGGTCGATGAGGTCGTTGAGCAGGTCCAGGAGCACCTTGTGCTGGGCGTCGATGTCGCGGAAGCCGATGTTGTAGCGGTCTTTCCACTGGATATGAGCCATGGGTGCATCCCGTTTCGCTGTTCATCGGCAGGCTTGGGCCGCCAAGCAAGTCCCGTCGGCGGTGCGATCCGCGCGAGGTTCAGTCCACCGCGGCGTCCTTGAACTCCGCCTGGTTGTGGCGGCTCTGCTCCTCCATGAGGAGGTGGCTCAGCTCCTTCTTGAGGGCGTTGAAGGCGGGGCTGGCGACGTCCCGGGGGCGCTCCAGGTCGACCATGAGGTCGCGCTTGATGGTGCCTGGCCGGTAGGTCATGACCACCGTGCGGTCCGCCAGGTAGAGGGCCTCCTCGATGCTGTGGGTGACAAAGAGGATGGTCTTCTTCAGCTCGGTCCAGATGCGCAGCAGCTCGTCCTGCAGGTTCCGGCGGGTGAGGGCATCCAGGGCACCGAAGGGCTCGTCCATGAGCATGATGGGCGAGTCCAGGGCCAGCACCCGGGCGATGGCCACGCGCTGGCGCATGCCACCGCTCAGGTCCTTGGGGAAGCGCTTGCGGAAGTCCGTGAGGTTGAGCATGGCCAGGAGGCTGGCGACCTTCTCCTGGATGGCGGCCTTGTCAGTGCCCTTGATCTCGAGCCCGAAGGCCACGTTCTGCTCCACGGTCATCCACGGGAACAGGGCGTACTCCTGGAAGACCATGCCCCGGTCGGGGCCGGGCTCGGTGATGGCTTTCCCATCCACAGTGATGGTGCCGGCGGTGGCGAGGCTGAAGCCGGCCACGGCGTTCAGCAGGGTGGACTTGCCACAGCCCGAGGGGCCCAGGAGGCACACGAACTGGCCCCGGGGGATCTCCAGGTCGATGGCCCGAAGGGCGTGGACTTCCTGGCCCCCGCTCTCGAAGACCTTGTGGACGCCCTGGATGGAGATGTGGGTGGCAGCCTCGCTCATCCCTGCTCCAGGCCGCGGTGCCACTTCAGCAGGTGGCTGCTGAGGCGGCTCATGAGGGTGTCGATGCCCAGCCCCAGGAGGCCGATGGTAAACATGCCGGCGATGATCTTGTCGGACCAGAGGTACTCGCGGGCCTCCAGGATGCGGTAGCCGAGGCCGTTGTTCACGGCAATCATCTCGGACACGATCACCACGATGAAGGACGTACCCATGCCGATGCGGGCGCCGGTGAAGATGTAGGGCGTGGCGGCGGGCAGGATGATGCGGGTGAACTGGGTGAGGCGGCTGGCCCCCAGGTTGCGGCCCACCCGCAGGTAGATGCTGTCCACGTTCTGGACGCCCGCCACGGTGTTCATGAGCACGGGGAAGAAGGCGCCGATGCTGATGAGAAACACCGCCGGGGGATTACCCAGCCCGAACCACAGGATGGAGAGTGGGATGTAGGCGATGGGCGGGATGGGACGGAGCACCTGGACCAGGGGGTTGAAGAGCCCGTAGGCCACCCGGCTGTAGCCCATGGCCAGACCCAGGGGCAGGGCCAGGCCGCCGCCGATGACGAAGCCCACCAGCACGCGGTAGAGGCTCCCGATGGTGTCCTGGATGAGCTCACCGGTGAAGCACCACTTGAGATAGGAGCCCTGGTTGGGGTCGAAGGCCTCCAGGGGCCGTAGGTAGGCCCACCACTTCACCAGCACCGCCCCGGGGGAGGGCAGGATGGTGGCATTCACCCAGCCCATGCTGGAGAGCAGCTGCCAGAAGGCCAGGGCGGCCAGGGGGACGAGAACGCCGGAAGCGGCGTGGCGGTAGCCTTTCATCCCTTCTTGGCCTTGGCTGGCTTGGCAGGCTTGGCAGGGGCGGCCTTGGGGGCCTCGATCTTGAGCTGCTTCTTGGCCTCAGCGAGCAGGTCCAGCTTCACCCAGTCACCGGCCTTGGGCGGGTTGGCCATCTTGCCCACGCCGTACTGGGCCATGAGGTCGGTGGTGACCTGCACGTGGGCCACCGAGATGTCGTAGCTGAAGGGGGAGTTGCCGATGGCGTCCTGGTAGTCCTCGGAGGTGATCTGGTTCTTGAACATCACCTCGCGGACGAACTTCTCGGCGGTCGCGGGTTCGTCGATGAACTTCTTGGTGGCCTCCACGAAGCAGAGCAGGAACCGCTGGGCCACATCCCGGCGCTCCTTGTACATCTTCTCGGTGATGACCAGGGCCCGGATGGGCTCACCCAGGGGGGTGTCGTAGGGCTTCAGCAGCTCCACGCCGAACTTCTTGTTGATGGCCTGGGAGCTGTAGGGCTCGCTCTGGCACATGGCGTCGATGTTCTTGGACATGAGGGTCTGGTTGAGGTCAGCGAAAGGGAGGTAGAGCACCAGCACGTCCTTGCCGGGCTTATCGGACCAGGTGAGGCCCACGCTGGCCAGCTCCGCCAGCAGCAGCAGCTCCTGGGCGCCGCCCCGGGCCACGCCCACCTTCTTGCCCTTGAGGTCCTTGAGGGACTTGATGCCGGAACCGGAGCCCACCACGATGCGGGCGCCGCCCTTGGCGAAGCCGGCGACCACGTAAATGGGCACCCCGGCGGCCCGACCGGCGATGGCCGCATCCAGGGCCGCGGCGCTGGCATCGATCTCGC
>CAITBU010000149.1 GCA_903890595.1 uncultured Holophagaceae bacterium
GCCATCTTCTACGCCATCATCACGCTGGCCCAGGTGGGCGACCACATCGTCTCGGCCAATAACCTCTACGGCGGCACCTACACGCAGTTCGATACCATCCTGCCCTCCCTGGGCATCACCACGACCTTCGTGGACCCCAGGGACCCGGAGAACTTCCAGAAGGCCATCACCGAGAAGACCCGCGCCATCTATATCGAGAGCATCGGCAACCCCGTCCTCGAGGTGGCCGACATCGAGAAGATCGCCGACGTGGCCCACCGCAATGGTCTGCCCTTGATCGTGGATGCCACGTTCTCCACGCCCTACCTGCTCCAGGCCATTGCCCACGGCGCAGACATCGTGGTGAACTCCCTCACCAAGTGGATCGGCGGCCACGGCACCGGCATCGGCGGCATCATCACCGACTCCGGCAAGTTCAACTGGAAGGGCGGTCGGCACCCGCTGTTCACCGAGCCCGACCACAACTACCACGGGCTCCGCTGGGCCCTCGACCTGCCGGAGCCGCTCGCGCCCCTGGCCTTCATCCTCCGCGCCCGCACCGTGCCCCTCCGCAACCTGGGCGCCGCCATCGCCCCCGACAACTCCTGGCTCTTCCTCCAGGGTCTGGAGACGCTGCCCCTGCGCATCGTCCGCCACAGCGAGAACGCCCTCAAGGTGGCCGAGTTCCTCCAGAAGCACCCGCAGGTTTCGTGGGTGCGCTACCCCGGCCTCCCCGAGGACCCCTCCCACGCCAATGCCAAGAAGTACCTCAAGGGTGGCTTCGGCGGCATGGTGGTCTTTGGCATCAAGGGCGGCCAAGAGGCGGCGGTGAAGCTGATCGACGGCATCACCCTCTTCTCCCACCTGGCCAATGTGGGCGACGCCAAGAGCCTGATCCTCCACCCGGCCAGCACCTCCCACTCCCAGCTCACCGAGGAACAGCAGCGGGCGGGCGGCCTGACGCCGGACCTGGTGCGCCTGTCCATCGGCATCGAGCACATCGACGACATCCTCGAAGCCCTGGAAGCCGGCCTGGCCCTCGCCAAGGCCTAAGCCCCGCCCAGCCAGAGAGAAAAAAGGGACAGCCCACGGCTGTCCCTTTTTTTGCCTCGGCACAACCTGCTTGCTGGCCGACTCCATCTCGTAATTGGGAAAATTGTTCGGGATATGTGAAAAAGCATCGAAACTCCAGGCTTACGCCCGGGGCCGCCTCAGCCTAGAATGGACCATGGAACCTTGCGACCCCGCCTCGACTCTGGGCGATCTGGATCTGCACTTGCTGGGCGAAGGCACCCACCTGCGGGCCTACGAAAAACTCGGCGCTCACCCCCGACAGCTCGGGGGGGTGGACGGCGTCTCCTTCGCCGTCTGGGCGCCCAATGCGCAGTCGGTCAGCGTGGTCGGGGACTTCAACGGCTGGGATGGCCGCTGCCACCCCCTGCGCCAGCCCGGCTCCAACGGCTTCTGGGAGACCTTCGTGCCCGGCGTGGGCGTGGGCGCCCTGTACAAGTTCCAGATCCACGGCCCCGAGGGGAAC
>CAITBU010000150.1 GCA_903890595.1 uncultured Holophagaceae bacterium
CGCCTCCAGGCCGGCCTGAAGGCCCTCCGGGCCCAGGGCTTCACCGCCGTGGCCGACATGGGCATCGATGCCGTGGGCCTGGCTGCCTACCGCCGCCTGGCCACCGCCAATGCCCTGCCCATCCGGGTCTTCGCCTACCTGGGCCACGACCATGCCCTCATGCTGCGGGAGCTGAAGCGGCCCCGGGCCAAGCAGCTCTCCTTCTTCCAGGTACAGGGCGTGAAGTTCTTCATGGACGGTGCGCTGGGCAGCCGGGGGGCCCGCCTGCTGGCACCCTACGCCGATGAGCCCACCAGCCAGGGTCTGTGGGCCACGCCCCCCACCAAGGTGGCCCGGGACGTGGCGCTCACCCTGCGGGCCGGCTACCAGCCCGCCATCCACGCCATCGGGGATGCGGCCAACCGCACGGCCCTGGACCTGCTGGCCCAGGCCGCCAAGAAGGGCCGGAGCGAGCTGCCCCCCCGCATCGAGCACGCCCAGATCGTCACCGCCGAGGACGCCGCCCGCTTCGGGAAGCAGGGCGTGGTGGCCAGTGTCCAGCCCGTGCACTGCACCTCGGACCACGCCTGGACCCCCGATCGCCTGGGCCCCGAGCGGGTGACCGAGGCCTTCCCCTGGCGGCGCTTCCTCAACGGCGGCGCCCTCCTGGCTTTCGGCAGCGATGCCCCGGTGGAGGATCCCAATCCCTTTGTGGGCCTGGCCGCGGCCGAGACCCGCCAGGACCCCGAGGGCAACCCACCGGGCGGGTTCCTCCCGGACCAGCGCCTCTCCCGCGCCGAGGCCGTCCACGCCTTCACCGCCGGCAACGCCGCCGCCCTGGGCCGCGCCAAGGATATGGGCAGCCTGAAGAAGGGCGCCGTGGCCGACCTCCTCTGGGTCCAAGCCCCCCTGGCCGAGATCACCCCCGCAGCCCTCCGCACCCTGCGCCCAGGAAGGCTGTGGGTCAACGGTATTGAGGCCGAATTAGGTAAATGAAAAAATAAAAACGCTCGCAGAGAAAAGAGGAGATGGCTGAGGGGCGCAGAGAAATGCGCCAATGAAATCAAAACCTCTGCCCTTCTCCGCGCCCCTCCGCCCCCCTCGTCCTTTCTCCGCGAGAGTAGTTATCACTAATGCCCATGGCGGGACGGATGCTGCCTCTGGGATACTGGTTGCATGAGCCTCCGCCCTGAGACCCCCTTGCTGGCCCCGTCGCTGCTGTCGGCGGACTTCACGCAGCTGGGTGAGGAGCTGCGCTTCATCGAGGCTTCCGGGGCCCAGGTTGTGCACATCGATGTGATGGACGGGCGCTTTGTCCCCAACATCACCATCGGCCTGCCCGTGGTGGAGAGCCTGCGCAAGGCCACGGACCTGCCCCTGGACTGCCACCTGATGATCGTGGAGCCCCTGCGCTACGCCGCGGACTTCGTGAAGGCCGGCGCCGACTGGGTGAGCATCCACCACGAGGCTGAGCCCCACCTGCACCGCACCCTGGACGCCATCCGCAAAGCCGAGGGCAAGGCCGGCGTGGTGCTGAACCCAGGCACCCCCATTGAGGTGCTCGTGGACCTCGTGGGCGACTTCGACTTCGTGCTCCTCATGAGCGTGAACCCGGGCTTCGGTGGCCAGAGCTTCATCCCCCGGGTGCTGGACAAGGTGCGCCGCCTGGATGCCCTGCGCACGGAGCGCGGTGTCCCCTTCTTCATCCAGGTGGATGGTGGCGTGGGCATGAAGAACGCCGGTGACTTGGTGCGGGCCGGGGCCGACTGCCTGGTGGCCGGCAATGCCGTGTTCAAGGCCGAGCACCCCAAGCAGGCCGCTGCGGATCTGCTCAGTGCGATGGCGGCAGGCCGGCGAGCCTGAGCTTCTGCGCCCGCTCCAGGCGCTTGATCTGTCGCTCCCGGCGCAGGGCCTCGGGCCGGGAGGCACAGGCCTCCTCATAGACCAGCTCCAGCGGCCCCCGGCCCCGGGTGTACTTGGCCCCCTTCCCCTCCCGGTGCTGCGCCAGCCGGGCCGCCACATCCAGCGCAATGCCGCAGTAGAGCGTCCCGTCCCCGCAGCGCAAGAGGTACACGGACCAGACCGCAGGCGAGGTCAAGGCTTCAGCCCCAGAAGCTCACGGAGGCGGGCCAGGGCTGCGGGCTGACTGGTCCCGCGCGGTGCCCGGAACACCACCAGGGTGGAGCCCCGGCCGCCGGCTACCCAGGCGCTGGTGACCGAAGGAGCTCCTGGCACCTGCGCCAGCGCAGCCTTGAACCACCAGTTCTCCCTGCCGAGCAGCACGTTGACCTCAACCCAGTAGCCCGCCAGGAGACGCCGCCCGAAGGTCGCGACCTCAGCGTTCTCAGGCTGCAACAGCCAGCGAAGAAAGGCCTCCGGGCTGGTGCGGAGCAGGTCGCCGTCGCCCACCCAGGAGGCCGTGAACACAGGCAGTCCCTGGCCCGCGGGCAGGCGGCGGCCCAGGAAAGGTTCGAAGACTTCCTGTAATCGGTACCTGGCCACCTCAGGGCCATAGTCCTGGAGCCAGTGCACCTGCGCCTCCTTGATCCAGGCGAGGAAGGCCTGATCACAGTCCTCCTGCAGGGCCTTGGCCAGCGTCACCGTGCCGTGGCCCGGAGCGCCGCCACAGGCCTGAGAGCCGGCGGCCCCTGCGCAGCGAAACTTTGCGCCACTCGCGGACCAGGCAGCCCCCTCCATCCGCAGCCAGACCAACTTGGCCAGGCCGCCCATGGGGGTCACCGCCCGGGCCTCGCCGAAGGACCGGATGTCTCCACCCTCGATGGCCATGGCGAGGCCCTCGCCGGGCTTCAGAACCACAGCAGGTGTTGCGATTTCTGGCGCACTCAGAGCGGGCTTCGCACCCAGAGGCAGCGCGGCGCAGCAGGCTACGCACAGAAGGTCCCGAAGCCACCGAGACTGCGGACTGCTCATGCCTTCCCCCTCATCCGCATGGGATCCCCCTGGGGCGATCCTACCAAGGTCCCGGGGGATCTCCCTTCCTGCCAGACTGGTCCCATGTCGGACCGCCGTGTGCTTGTGAACCTCCGGGGACTGCTGACCCCCGACCCTGCCCAGGCCTGGGCCGTGGACCGCATTCCCGATGCTGCCTTGGCCCTGAGCGGTGGCCGGGTGGCCTGGCTGGGGCCCGCCTCGGATCTGCCCGCCGCCTGGGCTGACGCGCCTCGGGTGGATGGCGGGGGCGCCTGGGCCACGCCGGGCTTCGTGGATCCCCACACCCACCTGCTCTTCGCCGGGGACCGCACAGGGGAGTTCAACCGCCGCCTGCAGGGTGCCACC
>CAITBU010000151.1 GCA_903890595.1 uncultured Holophagaceae bacterium
GCGGCAGCGGCGCCCCAGGCTGGAGCCCATGCTGGATGCGCCATTTGCCCTATCCCCGTGCTCCCCGTGCATCCCCGGCTAAGGTACTTTCTCTCTCTGTGTAATCTGTGAAATCTGTGGATAACCCATTCATTTTTTTGTATTTATCTGCATTCTTCTGCTCTTGTCACCGACCAAAGAACCAGTCTTTTGAGGCTGAGCCTAGCCAGATAACCGGGTTCGTGCTCAGCCCGGCCGACGAACTTCCCAGGTGCCGTGCTCCCAGGCAGCCCTGGCCTGGACCTTCCAGTCCTGGGTGCGACTGTCCTCCACGGGGGTTCCTCCCGCAGGGTGATCTGCCTGGAACCGATGGTATTCATCGACTAAGCCCTGGGCCAAGAAGGCCTCCGCCAGGGTGCCACCGCCCTCCACCAGGAGCCGGGCAGCCCCGCGGGCGGCCAGCTCGTGCAGGAGGTGGCGCAGGCTGCACCCACTGCCTTCGGGGGGCAGTCGCAGGTCCTCCACACCCCGGAGGGGGGCCGGGTCACCACTGACGGCTCGGTAGGCAGGCTGACCCGCCACGGGAGTCCAGACCCGGGCCGAGGCGGGGAGGCAGCCCCTGGGGTCCAAGACCACGCGGGCAAAGGTCCGGTGAGGGGCCGTGGGGGCGGGCCACCGGTCGGTGAGCTGGGGATCGTCCACGGCAATGGTCTTGCGGCCCACCAGGATGCCCTCCGAGGCCCGCCGGAGGGCATGGGCCAGGGCCTGGACCTCGGGGGGCGTGACTCGGAGGGTCTGTCCAGCCAGGCCCAGGGCACCGTCGGAACCTACAGCCAGCTTGAGGCTTACCCAGGGCAGACCCGTGCGGATGAGCTTGAAAAACGGGGCATGCAAGCGGGCGCAGGCCTCGCCCAGCACACCCTCCTCCACCTGTATTCCCTGGGCTCGGAGGATGGTCAGGCCACCCCCGTCTACTCGGGGATTGGGGTCCTGGACCCCCACCACCACCCGAGCGATGCCGGCCTGGATGAGGGCCAGGGTGCAGGGGCCGGTGCGGCCCTGGTGGCAGCAGGGCTCGAGGGTCACATAGGCGGTGGCACCCCGGGGGTCCTCCCCGCGACTCTCGGCATCCATGAGGGCCATGACCTCGCCGTGGGGGTCGCCGGCCCGGGTATGGACCCCGATACCCAGCACCTGGCCCGCTTTGACGAGCACGCAGCCCACCGGAGGATTGGGGCTGGAGAGGCCTACGCCCTTCTGGGCCTCCTGGAGGGCCAGGGCCATGAAGTGGGCATCGCCGCTCAGGCTGTTGGGGTCCGGGAAGGGCCCGCCCGTGGCCAGGGCCCAGGCAGAGGCTGGGGTGAGGGGAGCCTCAGACATCCAGCAAGCCATCCACAAAGGCCTCGGGATCGAAGGGCACCAGGTCGTCCAGGCCCTCCCCCACGCCCACGAAGGCGATGGGCAGTTTTAGGTGCTCCAGGATGGGGACCACCACGCCCCCCTTGGCGCTGCCATCCAGCTTGGTGAGCACCAGATCCGTGGCGCCAGCGGCCCGGATAAAGGCCTCGGCTTGCTGCAGTCCGTTCTGGCCCGTGGTGGCGTCAAGCACCAGGAGCACCCGGTGGGGCGCAGCGGGGATCACCTTCTGGAGGCTGCGCCGGATCTTGTCCAGCTCCTTCATGAGGTGGTCCTTGGTGTGCAGGCGGCCGGCGGTGTCGATGAGCACCCACGGCGTACCCTTGGCCTTGGCGCTGGTGGCGCCGTCAAAGGCGATGGCTGCCGGGTCGCCACCCATCTGGTTGCGGATGACCGGCACGCCTGCCCGCTCGCCCCAGCGCTCCAGCTGGTCGATGGCCGCCGCCCGGAAGGTGTCGCCAGCCACCACCAGGACCTCCTCGCCCCGGGTCTTCAGGTGGGAGGCCAGCTTGCCCAGGGTGGTGGTCTTCCCCACCCCGTTGACGCCTACCAGTAGCACCACCTGGGTGCCTTGGGCCACAAAGGGGGCGGCGGGGGTCTGGCGCAGGAGGCGCAGCAGCTCCTCCCGGAGGATCCCCTTGGGGTCGATGTCAGAGCCGCTCTTGAGTTCGGCCCGGAGGCGGCCCATGAGTTGGGTCACGGCCTTCACGCCCAAGTCAGCCTGGAGGAGCAGGTCCTCCAGCTCTTCCAGCTGGGCCTCGTCCAGGCGGCGCAGGCCCAGGAGGCGGCCCATGGGCGCCAGCACCAGGGCTTGGGTACGCTTCAACCCCTGCTTGAACTTGTCGAACAGCCCACCCAACAGACCCACGCCCACCTCACGAAACCCCAGTCTAGCGAGGCGTTGGGGAGATCTTGAAGTCGAAACCGGGGACGAGATGCATTGGGTGTGTGGCTACTTGCTCGGGTTCCACGTGGAACCCGAGATGTAACCGATTTGTTTGTATGGTTTTCCAGCTGTCAACAAGGGGTTAGCGCTGGCTGATGGGCGACGGTGGGGCCAGCGGGGGAATGAGGACCGGTGTGGCACCGTTGCGGCTCCAGACCCGCTGGGACCAGGTGTCTTCTGACCAGGACCCGTGGGTGGCGGCGAGGGCGCCCAGCACCAGCACGGCATCCACCAGTGGGTTCACCAGGTGGCGCTCACGCATGGGGCGGAGGGTGTGGGGGTCCACCGGGGCGTAGCCTGAGACAACGGCGGCAGGCCAGGTGATGGGCCGGGGGCGACCCAGGTCCCGCACGTCACAGCTGAGCTCTGGGGGTGGGCGGAAGGCCGGCTGGGGCAAGGCCGGCCCAAAAGCCAGGGGCGGCAGCTGGAGCAACAGGGCGAGCGGCAGGGTCGGCAAGGGCCACCTCTGTACCCAGCATCGGCCCCCAAGGGGGCCAAAGCAAGGTTCAGCGCTTGTGTGGCTTGGTTTTTTTCGGCACCTCGGGACGAGTCCAGCCCACCAGGGCCTGCTCGAAGACCTCCTCCACGTGCTTCACGGGGTGGAAGGTAAGCTGCTCCCGCAGCTCGGGATCGATCTCTTCGAGATCCTTCTGGTTGGCAAAGGGAATGAGGATGTCGTGGATCCCCACCCGCAGGGCCGCCAGGGCCTTCTCTTTGAGGCCGCCGATGGGCAGGGCCTCGCCGCGCAGGTCGATCTCGCCGGTCATGGCGACGGTGTTGCGAACAGGGACGCCCTTGAGCACAGAGAGCAGCACCGTGGCGATGGCCAGGCCTGCGCTGGGGCCGTCCTTGGGGATGGCACCCTCGGGGAAGTGGATGTGGATGTCTTGCTTTTGGAAGACTTCCGGATCGATTTGGAAGGCATCCCCCCGGCTGCGGATGTAGCTGAGGGCCGCCTGGGCGCTCTCCTTCATGACATCACCCAGCTGCCCGGTGAGGATCAGCAGGCCCTTCCCCGGCATCTTCAGGGCTTCGACGAAGAGGACGTCGCCGCCGACACTGGTCCAGGCCAGGCCGGTGACCACACCCACCCGGGGCGCCTTCAGCCGCTCGTCCTGCAGCAGCTTCACGGGTCCCAGCAGCTCGTGCAGGGCCGCGTCCGTGAGGGCGAGCTTCTTCTTGAGGGTATTCTCAGCCACGCGCCGGGCCACCTTGCGGCAGACGGCGCCCAGCTCGCGCTCCAGCTGGCGCACGCCGGCCTCGCGGGTGTAGCCCGTGACGATGGCCTTCAAGGCTTTCTTCGAGATGGAGATGTGCTTGGTGGTGATGCCGTGCTTTTCGAGCTGCTTGGGGATCAGGTACTGCTCGGCGATGCCGAGCTTTTCCTCCAGCGTGTAGCTGTTGAGGTAGATGATCTCCATGCGGTCCTTGAAGGCCGGGTGGATGGGCTCCAGCTCGTTGGCGTTGGCCAGGAAGAGCACCTGGCTCAGGTCCAGGGGCACGTTCAGGTAGTGGTCCCGGAAGGTGTTGTTCTGCTCTGGATCCAGCACCTCCAGCAGGGCTGCGCTCGGGTCGCCCCGGGAGTCCCGGCCGATCTTGTCCACCTCGTCCAGCATGATCACGGGGTTCATGCTCTTGACCTGGTGCAGGGCCTGCACGATGCGGCCGGGCATGGCGCCCACGTAGGTGCGGCGATGGCCCCGGATCTCACTTTCGTCGTGGACGCCACCCAGGGAGATGCGGGAGTACTTGCGGCCGAGGGCGCGGGCGATGGACTTGCCGAGGCTGGTCTTGCCTACGCCTGGGGGGCCCACAAA
>CAITBU010000152.1 GCA_903890595.1 uncultured Holophagaceae bacterium
CACAGCGGCGCAGGCCAGCAGACCCCGATGGAAGGGGAAGCCGGCGAGGGCGCTCAGCTCGGCGGCGGGGGCCGCCAACAGCTCCGTGCCTGGGGGCAGGAGGTCCTGGACGGCGGGTGCAGCGGTGGTGGTGGCGGCCACGGAGAGGACCTTCATCCGTCCGGCCCGGCCCGCAGCCAGCAGGTCCTCCACAAGAATCCGTCCCTCGGCGATGAAGCATGGGCCTTGCCCCGGTACGTCCCGGGTCCCTGCAAAGCGCAGGTCCCGATAGGGTTCCCAGGGGTCGTAATTGTCCATGGCACCAGGGTACATGGGGATTCTGGCAACCCCCTGGCCGAGGGGTCATTGACATAAAAAATACGTTTAATCCTTTGGGTCTATAAGATGCTCTACAAATTCGACCTACCGCCTAGACGTAAGGTCCGATATCCTGTTGTGTCACCGAGGAACCCGCCTTGCAGAAACCAAACCAATCTCCCATTCGTTCTGGCCCCTCCGCCCGGGGCCCCCTTCTCCTGGCCGGGACTGTCCTGCTCCTGGGCGCCCTGGGCTGCCAGCGCGACGGGGTGAGTCACTACCGGGTACCCAAGGAGGCTGCGCCCCCTGCCCCCATGGCCCAGGTCCCCGGCACCATGCCGCCCCAGGCTGGCCAGGGCGCACCCACGCCGCAGTTCGCCGGCACCCCTCTCAAGTGGACCCTGCCCACCGGCTGGAGCGAGACGCCAGGCGAGGGCATGCGCTTTGCCACCTTCAAGACCCCCCTCCAGGGCCGCGTGGAGGCCACCGTGGTGGTCCTGCCGGGTCCCGCTGGCGGGGAGCTGGCCAATGTCAATCGCTGGCGGGGCCAGATCAGCCTGCCGCCCATGGACGAGGCGGCCCTGGCCAAGGCCCGGGCCACGCTGAAGACCCGCGCCGGGGTGGTCAATGTCTATGACTTCACCAGTGAGGGCAAGGCCCAGAGCCGCATGGTGGCGGGCTACATCTCCGCCCCGGACGGCAACACCTGGTTCCTCAAGCTGACCGGCGACGCAGCGCCCGTCGCGAAGGGCAAGCCTGACTTCATGCGCATCCTGGAGAGCCTCCGCCTTGATTAAGACATACGCCTCCCGCTTCTGGTCCCTCCTCAAGTCGTTCCAGGTGACCATCGTCATGCTCGCCCTGCTCATGTGCCTGGTGCTCCTCTGCACCCTGGCCCAGGTGGAGATGGGTACCGCCGGTGCCGTGAACGCCTACATGCGCAGCTTCATCGTGTGGGGAGACTTCTCCCTGGTGCCGTTCCGCGTACCGGTCTTCCCGGGCGGCGCCCTCGTGGGGCTGATCCTGGCCTGCAACCTCACCGCCAAGACCCTCGACATGAAGCGCACCTGGGCCAAGGCTGGCCTGTGGGTGGTTCATCTGGGCCTGATCGTCCTGTTTGCGGGCGAGTTCGTGGCCGGCATGATGCAGGTGGACACGAACCTGAGCATCGAGGTCGGTCAGACCGTCAACTACGTGTCGAGCTACAAGAGCATGGAGCTGGCTGTCATCGACGTCACGGATCCATCCTGGGACGACGTCCACTCCGTTCCCGAGACCATGCTGTCCCGGGGCGGTGTCATCACGCTGCCCGGCACCCCCGTCACCCTGAGCGTGAAGAAGTTCTTCCCCAACGCTGAGCTGTCCAACCTGCCTGCGGGCCAGACGTCCCTGGCCACCGCCGGTGTGGGTCCAGGCGTTCTGGTCGTGGAGCGCCCCACCGCCACCACCGACAACGAAGTCAACCAGGTCTCCGCCTTCGTCGAGGTCCTGGCCGGCGGCCGGAGCCTGGGTGTGTGGCTGGTGTCCAACGCCCTCGGCGCGCCCCAGGGCTTCGTCCACGAAGGCCGGGCCTACACCCTGTCCATGCGCCTGCTGCGCCAGTACCTGCCCTACGCGTTCACCCTCAAGCAGTTCCGCCACGACGTCTATCCCGGTACCGACATCCCCAAGAACTTCTCCAGCCTGATCCAGGTGGTCAACCCCTCCCGCAAGGAATCCCGCGAGGTGCTGATCTTCATGAACCAGCCCCTGCGCTATGAAGGCAAGACCTTCTACCAGGCGAGCTTCGGCAAGAACGACACGCTCTCAGTCCTCTCTGTGGTTGAAAATCCCGGCTGGCTGCTCCCGTATGTGTCCTGCGTGTTGGTCTCCATTGGCCTGCTCGTACACTTCGCCATCGTCCTGCGCCGCTCGCTGAAGCGTCGGCAGGAAAAGCTGGAGGGCTGATCATGAACTTCACCAAGCACCTCGCCTGGATCGCAGGGGGCCTAGCCCTGCTCCTGGCCATTACCTTCGCCCTGCCCCCCGGCAAGGCCCGGGGCTTCGATGTCGCCGGCTATGGCAACCTGCCCATCCTCGAAGGCGGCCGCGTCAAGCCGCTCGACTCCGTGGCCCGCAACGCCCTCCTGGTCATCCACAGCCGCCAGGGCTTCCGCCACGAGGGTCGCAACATCGGTCCTGACGAGTGGGTGCTGGACCTGATGTACCGCCCGAACGTGGCCGATGCCCAGCCCATCTTCGTCATCGACGACCTGGAAGTGCTGGGGCTCATCGGTGCCAAGCAGACCAAGAACCGCAACTACTTCAGCTTCAATGAGCTCGGCCCCCATCTGGACGAGATCCAGAAGCAGGCCGCCAATGCCCAGGCCGTGACGCCCCAGAAGCGCACCCGCTTCCAGAGCGCCATCGCCAACCTCTTCGACCGGGTCTTCCTCTACTACAGGCTGCGCAACACCCTGCAGCTGGCCGGCTCACCGGGCCTCGCCTGGGAGCTGCAGTCCCTGGGCGCCGCCGATGCGGCCCCCCGCCATGCTGACCTTACTCAGCTGGCCCACTTCCGCATCCTGCCCCCTCTGGCCGGTGCCCCTCCCGAGGCTTGGCAGAGCATTGGGCAGGCCCTCACCGCCGCCGGCACCGGCGGTCCCCTGCACCCGGGCTTGGCCCCCATGGCCAAGCTCAACGCAGCTTATGTGGCCAACAACCCCGCCGCCTTCAACACCGCCCTGGCGGAAATGAAGACCCTGGTGAACGGCCTCAAGCCGGATGCCCTGGGCCACGCCAATCGCGAGGTGGTGTACAACCGTGCGCAGCCCTTCTTCGCCGGCATGATCATCTTCCTGGCGGCCTTCCTGGCGGTCTGCGTGTCTTGGGCCTGGAAGCCTGAGTTCCTGCGGCCCACGGCCTTTGGCCTGCTCTTCGCCGGCACCATCGTGCAGACGCTGGGCCTGTTCTTCCGCATCATCCTCCAGGGCCGCCCGCCGGTCACCAACCTCTACTCCTCTGCGGTCTTCGTGGGCTGGGGCATTGTCGTCCTCGGCCTCATCATCGAGAAGATGTACCGCAATGGCTTCGGCACAGCCACGGCCTCGCTCTTCGGCTTCGCCTCCCTCATCGTGGCTCAGCACCTGGGCGAATCCGGCGACACCATGGAGATGATGCGGGCCGTGCTGGACTCCAACTTCTGGCTGGCCACCCACGTGGTGACCATCACCATTGGCTACTCGGGGACCTTCCTGGCGGGGGCCATTGCCATCGCCTACGCCCTGCGCAAGCACATCATCACCGTGCCGGATCCCGAGACCGACCGGGCCCTGTCGGACATGGCCTTCGGCATCATCTGCTTCGCCCTGTTCTTCAGCTTCGTGGGCACCGTGCTGGGTGGCATCTGGGCCGACCAGTCCTGGGGCCGCTTCTGGGGCTGGGATCCCAAGGAGAACGGCGCCCTCCTCATCGTGCTGTGGAACGCCATCATCCTCCACGCCCGTCTGGCTGGTTATGTGCGGGACCGGGGCATCATGGTGATGGCCATCTTCGGTAACGTCATCACCGCCCTCTCCTGGTTTGGCGTCAACATGCTGGGCGTGGGTCTCCACTCCTACGGCTTCATGGATCAGGCCTTCTGGGCCCTCCTGGGCTTCTGCACCAGCCAGGCTGTCCTCATGGGCATCTGCTGGGCTCCTGCAAGGTTCTGGGAACCCCGGCCGGGGGCACGCGCGTAGGGGCAGTTTTCCCACGGCAAAAAAAGGCACCCGCAAGCGGGTGCCTTTTTTTGATTGGCAAAGGCTCAGAGCTTGGTTGTCCCCAGGATGCCATCGGGGTCCAGGTGAGTCTTGAGGGCGGCGTTGACGGCTTTGGCTGAGGCGGGGGTGTAGGCCTCGTAGAAGCGCTGGTTGTGGGGGCCCACGCCGTGCTCAGCGCTGTAGCTGCCGGCAAAACCCTTCACTGCCAGGTCGTAGATGCGGGTCTGGAGGGTGGGTACCAGCTCTGCTGAGGGTACGGGTGACTCGGCTTCCTTCCACACCAGGTTCAGGTGGGTGCCACCGTCGCCCCAGTGGCCGAAGTCGCAGCAGCGCACGAAGGGGAACTCCGCCACCAGCAGGGCCCGGGCGGCTTCGGTGAAGGCGGCCATGCGGCTGCGGGGCACGCTCACGTCGAAGGCCAGCACCTTGCCCTCCGCCCGCAGGCTCTCGCTCACGTGGTGGCGGATGGCCCAGAAGTCCTCGGGGCGACCCATGAACACATCGGTGACGGCCTCGCCCTCAGCGGTCTCCAGGAAGGCGCCCAGGCGCTCCTCCAGCAGCGAGGCCAGGTCCAGGGCGGCGGGTGGCAGGGTGGAGGCCAGCTCCACCAGCACGGTGTAGGCCGGCGGAGCGCTGTTGCCGTAGGGATTGCGCAGGCCCTCGGTGTGGGCGAAGACCGGTGCGAAGGCGCCGGCGCTGATCACCTCAAAGGCCGTGAGCACATCCGCCAGGTCCCGCTCCAGGGCCCGCAGCAGGGCCAGGGCCACCTCGCCCTCGCCGCAGCCCACCAGGGCCGCAGCCCGCTGGGCGGGCACGGGCACGGCCTGGACGACCGCGCCGGTGATGACGCCGAAGGTGCCGCTGGTGCCTACGAACAGCTGCTTCAGGTCCAGGCCCGTGTTGTTCTTGCGCAGGCGGTTCAGATCCCCCACCAGCGTTCCATCCGGCAGGGCCACCTCGATGCCCAGCAGGTTGTGGCGCACGTCGCCGTACTTCAGCAGGCGCGTGCCACCGGTGTTGGTGGCGATCATGCCCCCGATGGAGGGGTCTGCGCCCAGGTCGATGGGGAACAGCAGACCGTGGGGCTGGAGGGCCGCATTCAGGGCGCTGAGCAGGACGCCACCATCCACCAGCACCGTGCGGTCCACGGGGTCCACCTCCAGGCGGCGGTTGAGGCGCTCCAGGCTGAGCAC
>CAITBU010000153.1 GCA_903890595.1 uncultured Holophagaceae bacterium
CCGCTCCGCAGGCGACGTTCAGTCGCCTGCTCCGTATTGCCACACCGCTGCATGATTCTGATCCCAGCGGGTCCCCGCTCCGCAGGCGACGTTCAGTCGCCTGCTCCGCGACCCGCTAGGGATCAGAGGTAATCGATGAACTGGTGGAGCACCGGGATCTTGTGGCGCTTGCCTTTGGTGGCTTGCAGGACGCTGGTGACGGCCATGCTCAGGCACCAGAGCAGCCAGAGGGGCAGGAAGAAGCGGAGGAACACCGAGCCAAAGATGGGGAAGAGGCCGGTGAACACCAGGGCCAGGGAGACCACGCACTCGGCAAACGCCAGGATCACGCCCTGGCGGGCATGCCAGAGCAGGTCGCTGTCCTCCCGGCTGCGGATATAGGGCACGAAGGCCCAGGGCCCGGCGTAGCACAGGATCAGATCTCGCAGGCGCTCCCCTACGAAGAGGGGGGTCGGGGCATCCAGGGGCACGGCAACCTCCAGGACGAGGATAACGCAAGGACTTCCGGGTCGGACGGGAGCCTTTGGACGCCGGGCATTTCCCTGTTATGACCTTGACCTATTCCAGGCCGCGCCCATCCTGGTTCCATCCCCCTGGAGTCCTGTGCGCCCAACCTTCCTGCTGCTGCTCCTGCTGCTGCCCTTCGGCTGTGGCGGGGGTGGCTCTGGCTCAGCCTCAGCCCCGCCGGCCCCCACCACCACGTGCCCGATCCCCGTTGCCAAGGCCAGCCCCAGCTGGAGCGCCGACCTCCTCCCGGCGCTCCAGAGCAGCTGCGGCAGCGCCGCCACCAGCTGTCACGGGGGCAGCGCCCCGACGGGTCACGTGAGCTATTCGGGGACCACCGCTGAGATCCACGCCCGCCTGGTCAATGGCGTGCCCGCCAGCGCCCCAGCCGGCCAGGGGTGGCTCCTGGTGAAGCCGGGCGACCCTGCGCGCTCCTGGCTTCTGGAGAAGGTCACCAAGGACCAGCCCGGCGGCTCAGGCTACGGCACCCGCATGCCCCAGGCTGCGCCCAACCTCTGCCAGGCCACTGTGGACACGATCACGGCCTGGATCAATGCCGGCGCCCCCGCCAACTAGGAGACCCTGTGGCTGACCTCACTGCCATCAGCACCTGGACCCTGGCCGATGTCCAGCACTTCGGGCGCCGGGCCGGCTTCGGCCTCAACCCTGCCGAGGCCGCCACTCTCCAGGCCCAGGTTCCAAGTGTCGCCATCGATGCCTGGGTTGATGGCACCGGGGCAGCCTACGACGCCACAGCCTTCACGGCAGCACTGGCAACAGCAGATGTGGTGGCAGAACCCCTGGTGAGCGCAAACACCACGGTGGCAGGCAGCGTGGCTGTGCCGGCGGTGGCAGCCCCTCACCCCTTCCTGGTGCAGGGGGCCGATGCCTGGCGAAACAACCTCAACACCGCCCAGGCGCTGCTGGCTTGGCGCATGCAGCACAACCCCCATGCCTTCGAGGAACGCATGGCGCTCTTCTGGCACAACCTCTTCGCCACGGGCTGGCACAAAGTCAACAACGCAGCCCTGATGCTGAAGCAGTTCCAGCTCCTCCGAAGCCAGGGACTGGCGAGGTTCGACGACCTGCTGGTGGCCATCAGCAAGGACCCGGCCATGCTCATTTGGCTGGACTCGGTCCTCAACAACGCCTCGGGCGCCAACGTCCCCAACGAGAACTACGCCCGGGAGGTCATGGAGCTCTACAGTCTCGGTGCCGACAACGGCTACAACCAGGCTGACATCACCCAACTGGCCAAGGCCCTGAGCGGGTGGAGCTTCACCTACGGCGAGGCCGACTACATCAGGAACCCAGCCAATCCCAACCAGAAGTTCCCTGCGGACGCCCGCTTCAAGGTCTATGACGGAACCGCCATCGCACCAGACACCCGCCTCTGGTGGAGCGGCACCGCAACCGTCAGCTCGAACATGCATGCCACGGGGACCATCAGCCTCTTCGGGCAGAACCTGGATGTCACCACCACGGCCAACGGCTGGGCCAAGGGCGAGAACGCCGTCCGGAGCATCATCTCCGCCCGGGGGAGCAGCTGCGCCCAGTTCCTGGCCCGCCGACTGCTCACCCACTTCGTGACCACGGGCTTCTCGGCCCAGGACCTCGCCGATGTCGCCGCCATGATCCAGGCGGCGAACTTCGATCTCCGGGCCGCCCTGAAGGCCCTCTTCAAGTCCCAGTACTTCTTCAGCGCCGCCAACCGCCATGCCCTCATCGAGGGCCCTGTGTCCTGGATCGTCCGGGCCGCCCGGATGCTCTGCCCCTCCCTGGCCTCCGCCGCTGCCCAGACACCCCGGGGCTATCCAGCCTGGCGCCTGGTGACCAACAGCGCCACCACCTTCGATGAAGCCGGCATGAAGCTGCTGGACCCAAGCGGCCCCAACGGCTGGAAGGAGCACACGGCCTGGCTGAACAGCAACACCATGCGCTACCGAGCGAAGCTTGCCGCTGCCCTGACCCTCAGCGAGACCCGCACCTACAACAGCGTCGCCTACCCCCTCTTTCCTGCCGCCGTCACGGTGGACTGGTTCCCCACGGCCCCAACATCCCCCCAGGCCGTCTACGACCGTCTCGTGGCCCTCCTCCAGCCCGCACCCATCCCCGCCGCCGTCTCCTCCGCCTGGCTGGCCGCCCTCTGGCCGGCCACCTTCACCTGGGACACCGCCGCCCAGACCAAGGCCCGCGAGCTTGCCTTCCTCATCCTCTGCTCGCCTTCTGGCCAGCTGTACTGAAGGGAGGCACGATGACCACCCGCCGCGAGTTCATGCAGACCCTGGGTGCCACCGGCGCCGCTCTGGCAGGGCTGAGTGCCTGCGGGGGTGGCGGTGCTTCAAGTTCAGGGGGCCTGCCGACCCCCACGCCAACCCCGACAGCCCCGATCCTCGTCATCGTGAACATCGATGGCGGCTACGACTGGCTGAATGTGACGCCGCCCAATGCCGGCGCCAACCTCGGCGTCTACCAGACCAAGCGGGCGACCCTGGGCATCACCGACCCGGCCCTCCTCACCGACCTCGGCAGCGGCATGGCCCTGAACAAGGACCTCCTCGGCATGGAGGCGCTGCACGCCCAGGGGCGGGTGGCCTGGATTCCGGGCATCGGCATGCCCAACCCAAACCTCTCTCACTTCACCACCATCGACCTCTGGGGACAGGGTGCTGCCGTGCCGGCAGGCACCGGGTGGCTGGGCCGCTTTGCCGATACGGCCTTCAGCCCCACAGGAGACGTGCTGCGGGGCGTCACCATCACAGCTGACCTGCCCGTGATGCTGAAGGGCTCGGGCCGGACCTTCGTCGCCATCACCAGCGCCGGAGGCTATGTCTTCCCTGCCTACCTGCTCAGCACCAGCACTGTGCCGGATGCTGCGCTCCTGGAGACCGGCTGGGCCAACGCCCTCTCCGCCAGCAGCACGGATGCCGGCTACCTCGCTGGGGCCCAGGCCGGAAGGCTCTTCTACGATGCCCAGAACAACCCGGCCTTTGGCACCGGAGGCTCCCTCACAGCCCGAACCCCCACCGTTCCGTATCCTGGTGATGCGACCTACCCAGTCCTCAAGCTCAATGGCACGGCGCTCTCCAGCAGCCTCAGCTCCCAGCTCAAGCTCGTTGCCCAGATGATCTCGGCCGGACTGCCCGCCCAAGTCTATTTCTCGCGCCTGGGTGGCTGGGACACCCACAGCAACCAGGCTGTGGACCATCCCAACCTCCAGCGGGCCCTGGGCGGCACCATCAAGGCCTTCCACGACGACCTGGCCAGCATCACCACCAGCGCTGGCAATGCCCAGGACCGCGTGCTGATCCTGGCCTACAGCGAGTTCGGTCGGCGCGTGCAGGAGAACAACGGGGGCACGGACCACGGCACCGCCGGCCTCTCCTTCTGTGTCGGGAAGTCCGTGAAGGGCGGACTCTACGGTGCCTACCCCGACCTGACCAACCTGGATGCCAACGGAAACATGAAGTACACCAACGACTTCAGAGGCCTCTACGCCACGGTGCTCGAGCGCTGGCTGGGGCAGTCCGCCGCCGCCACCGACACCCTGCTGGGGGCCTCCTACCCCCGGCTCGGCTTCCTCTGATTCAGTGCCCCCGGCTCGCCACCAGGACAGCCATCGCCATGACCAGGAGCGCATAGAACCGCTTGAGGCGGGCGCTGGCCATACGCGTTGCCAGCTTGGCCCCGAACCAGGCGCCCACCGCGAACCCCACGGCCACGTAGCCGATGATCAGCCACGGCAGACCGCCGGGGGTCTGGGCGTAGACGTAGACCCCGGGCAGGCCGATGGGTGGCACCAGCATGGCCAGGCTCGTGAGCTGCGCCTCGTGCTGGGTCATGCGAAAGCGGCTGGCCAGCAGGGGAATCACCACCACCGCACCCCCCAGCCCAGTGAGGCCCGCCAGGATGCCAGCGAGGCAACCGATCAGGAGCCCGAGGGGGATCTGGCCCCCACTCAGGACGATGGGCTCCAGGCCCCGGTCCACCGCTAGGCCCTCCTTGCGGAACCAGGTCTTCAGGGATAGGAACACCAAGAAGGCCGCAAATCCCCAGCGCAGCTCTCGGGAAGGAATCACCGAGGCCACCTGGGAGCCACCATAGATGCCCACCAGGAAGCCGAGGATCAGGAGGCCCACCAGGGGCAGGCTGGTGCGGATGCCCCGCCGGTGGTACTCGAAGACCGCCGGTAGGCCTGTGGGCAGCAGCATGGCCGCCAAGGTGACGCCCTGGGCGCGGTGCTGGTCCAGG
>CAITBU010000154.1 GCA_903890595.1 uncultured Holophagaceae bacterium
AAAGCGGAGCCTCGTTGTCGGCGCCGACCCACCCTGCATGGGCCCGCCTGCGGCGGCTTCCGGCGGGGCCGGAAGTCAGCCCGGGGCGCCACATCCGCGCCCCCCAAGAGGCGCAGACGCGATGCCCCGGCCTGGTGCCCATGCGCCGGTGCCGCTCAACCCCAGAATCTTTCCGGTGGCGTTTTATCTGCTAAATCTGCGGAATCTGTGGACAAGCCCTTGTTTGCCTTGCGCAGTTATTCCCGTCTAAAGGCGTTTCAGCCTTTAGACGCTGATGACCACAATCTCCGGATCGACTTCTTTTTGCAGCATGCCTTCGATGGCGACGAGGGTGCCGGTGAGGCTGGCGGGGCAGCTGCCGCAGGCGCCCATGTAGCGGATCATGATCTGCTTTTCGTGGCGACCCACCAGCTCCAGGCCGCCGCCGTCGGCGGCAAGCGCCGGCAGGATGGCGCTCTCCAGCACCATGCGGACATCCCGCAGGAGGGGGTCGTTCTCGTCTTCGACCTTGCTGAAGACGCGGGGGACCGCACCGGCCTCGGTCTGGCCACCGGCGCTGGCGGCGGCGCGGATGGGGGCCGCCAGCAGGGGCAGCAGCTCCGGCCAGCCCTTGTCGTCGGTCTTGGTGACCGTGAGGAACTTGTCCTGCATGAACACCGACGTGACACTGCCCACGGCGAAGAGGGCCTTGGCCAGGTCATCGTGCTGGGCGGTCTCCGCATTGGGATAGGACTTGGGAAAGCCCACCGCCACGGACTCCTTCAGCACGAACTTCACCGCGTTCGGGTTGGGCGTGTATTCGATTTCGGCAATTTTGGGCATGGCTACTCCGTACTCGCTTCTTCCTCGCCCTTTAAGGCGGCGTGGAGGGTGGCCCAGGGGAGGATGGCGCACTTCACGCGGCTGGGCAGGTCTTTGACGCCGCTGAACAGCGTGAGGCGGCCCAGCAGGGGGGCCTCGGTGGCTGGGTCCAGCTCGCCGCGCACCATGCCGCGGAACTGGGCGACCATGGCCTCGGCCTCGGCCACGGACTTGCCCTTGACGATGCCGGTCATGAGGCTGGCGCTGGCCACGTCGATGGCGCAGCCGCTGCCCTGGAACTTGATGTCTGTGACCACGCCGTCAGTGACCACCAGCGACAGCTCCAGCTGATCCCCGCAGAGGGGGTTGTGACCCTCCGCATGGTGCGTGCAGGGATCCAGCTTCCCGAAGTTCCGGGGCTTCTTGTTGTGCTCCAGAATCACCTGTTGATAGAGCTCGCGGGGGTCAGACATGGCAGGCCCCTCGGGGGGTACTGAAAAAGGGACTCACCACGAAGACAGGAAGACCACGAAGAAGAAAGAGAGCGCTTTTCTTCGTGGTCTTAGTGGTCTTCGTGGTTAAGGCGTTTTTCATTTGAACAACTCGATGGCTTTCTCGACGGACGAGACCAGGGCGTCGATGTCTTCTTTGGTGTTGAAGTAGGCGAAGGAGGCGCGGGTGGTGGCGGGGACGTTGAAGCGGGCCATGACGGGCTGGGCGCAGTGGTGGCCGGCGCGGATGACGACGCCGTCGCCGTCCAGCAGGCTGCCCAGGTCGTGGGGGTGGATGCCCTCCACCACGAAGGAGAGGACGCTGGCCTTGTCTGCTGCGTTGCCCAGGATGCGCAGGCCGGGCAGGGTGCTGAGGCGCTCCGTGGCGTAGACCAGCAGCGCGTGCTCGCGAGCGGCGATGCGGTCGAGGCCCAGGCCCGTGACGTAGTCGATGGCGGCCCCGAGGCCGATGGCGGCAGCGATGGGGGGTGTGCCGGCTTCGAACTTCCCGGGGGCCGCCATGTAGGTGGTCTTCTCCCAGGTGACGGAGCGGATCATGTTACCGCCGCCGTGCCAGGGCGGCATGGCCTCCAGGTGGGCCAGCTTGCCGTAGAGCACGCCGATGCCCGTGGGGCCCGACAGCTTGTGGCCGCTGAAGACATAGAAGTCGGCGTCGAGGGCCTGCACATCCACCTGCAGGTGCGGCACCGCCTGGGCGCCGTCCACCAGCACGGGGATGCCCTTGGCGTGAGCCCGGGCGATGATCTCTTTCACGGGATTGACGGTGCCCAGCACATTGCTCACATGGACCAGACCCACCAGCTTGGTGCGCTCGGTGAGCAGGCCATCCAGGGCGTCGAGGATGAGCTCCCCGGCATCGTTCATGGGGATGACCTTGATGCTGGCGCCCTTCTCCTGGGCCAGCATCTGCCAGGGCACGATGTTGGCGTGGTGCTCCATGCCTGAGAGCAGGATCTCGTCGCCGGCCTGCACCGTCATGCGTCCGAAGGTCTGGGCCACCAGGTTGATGGCCTCGGTGGTGCCGCGGGTCCACACAATCTCGCGGATGGAAGCCGCACCCAGGAAGCGGCGCACCTTCTCCCGGGCGGCCTCGAAGTAGTCCGTGGCTTCCTGGCTGAGGGTGCTCACGCCGCGGTGGACGTTGGTGTGTTCCTCGCGCTCGTACTTGGCCATGCGCTCGATGACCGCGAGGGGCATCTGCCCGCTCACGGCGCTGTCGAGGTAGATCACGGGCTTGCCGTGGAGGACACGGGAGAGCAGGGGGAAGTCCTGGCGGATGGCGGTGACGTCGAGGGGCTGGGTGCCGGTGCTCATGCCAGGTCCCCCAGGGAGCCGGCCTGGGTGCGGGCCATGACCAGGCGGCGCAGGGCGCGGCGCAGGCTGGCTACGGGGATGCGCTGCAGAACATCGGCGGCGAAGCCGTAGGTGAGCAGGTTGCGGGCGTCGTCGGCATCCAGGCCCCGGCTCTGGAGGTAGAACAGCTCCTCGGGGTCCAGCTGACCCACGGTGGCGCCATGACTGCACTTCACATCGTCGGCGTAGATCTCCAGCTGGGGCTTGGTGTCCACCCGGGCGGCCTCGGAGAGCAGCAGGTTGCGGCTCTGCTGCTTGGCGTCGGTACCCTGGGCCCCGGGGGCCACGCGGACCTGGCCGTTGAAGATGGCGCGGGCCCGGCCGTCCACGATGCACTTGTGCAGCTGATGGCTGGCGGCATTGGGCTCGGCGTGGTGCATGAAGCTGTGGGTGTCGGCGACCTGCGTGCCTTCCAGCAGGGCCAGGCCATCCAGGGTGCCCTCGGCGCCTTCCGCCAGGTGGACCCAGGGGTGCTGCCTGGAGAAGCGCGCGCCGAAGCTGAGGGTGCGGGAGTGGTACTGGGCGTTGCGGCCCACCTCGGCCTTGAGGGTGCCGATGTGGAAGGCCTCGGGGGACTCGCGCTGGACCCGCTCATGGCGCAGGATCGCACCCTCGGCCAGGCGGATCTCCACCACGGGACAGCTGAGGTAGGTGCCCTGGCCGTGGTGTTCTTCCACCAGCTCCAGCTCGGCACCGGCTTCCAGCACCACCAGCACGCGGGGGAAGACCGCGCAGGGGGTGTCGGTGTGGGTGACGAAGAGCAGGTGCAGGGGCAGGGCCACCTTGAGGTTGCGGGGCACCAGGATGACGGCGCCATCCTGGAAGCGGGCACTGTTCAGGTCCTCGAAGAGCTCCGGGGTCGCGCCGTTCTTGACGCTGCCCAGGGCATGGCAGGCCTCGCTGGCGGTGCTCATGGGCAGGAAGCGGACCCCCGCAGGGACAGCAGAGGCGCAGCTGGCGTGGGGGGCGTGGCGGCCATTCACGAAGACCTGACGGGTGCCCACCATCTCGGACAGCAGCAGGGGCGCCAGGTCGATGGCACCCTCGGGGGCCGGGCCGAGGGTTAAGGCGGCGAGGGGGCGAAGGTCGGTGTATTTCCAGTCTTCATCCTGGGTCGTTGGCAGGTCGCGCCCTTCCAGCCGCAGCTCAGCGGCTTCGCGGAGGGAGTCCCACTCGGCGGGCCTCGGCCCGCTGAGCAGCTCCACCAGCAGGCTGGAACCAGCGACCATGGAGGTCATCGGGCGCCCCCGGCGGCGGACTCCGCCAGGACCCAGTCGTAGCCGCGGTCCTCGAGCTCGAGGGCCAGCTCCTTGCCGGCGCTCTTGAGGATGCGGCCGCCGGACAGCACGTGCACGTAGTCCGGCTGGATGGTCTCCAGAATGCGGGGGAAGTGGGTGATGATCAGCAGGGCCCGGTCGGCGCGCTGCAGACGGTTGACGGCATCGCCCAGCACCCGCAGGGCGTCGATGTCGAGGCCGCTGTCCAGCTCATCCAGGATGGCCAGCTTGGGCTCCAGCACGGCCATCTGGAGGATCTCGTTGCGCTTCTTTTCGCC
>CAITBU010000155.1 GCA_903890595.1 uncultured Holophagaceae bacterium
ACCCTGATCTACACCTCGGGCACCACGGGAGAACCCAAGGGCGCCATGCTCAGCCACGGCAACCTGGTCTCCAATGTGCTGCAGTCCCTGGAGGCCGTGCAGATGGGCGAAGGGCATCGCTGCCTCAGCTTCCTGCCCCTCACCCACATCTTCGAGCGGATGGCTGGCCAGTTCCTGATGTTCCAGATCGGTGCCGCCATCTACTACGCCGAGAACGTGACCACTGTGGCGGCGGACATGGGGGTGGTGAAGCCCACTGTCCTGGCCTCCGTGCCCCGCATCTACGAAAAGATCTACAGCAAGATCTACGACGGCGTGGCCTCCGCCAGCCTGGTCAAGCGCCTCATCTTCCACTGGTCCATGGACTCCGGACGGGCCGTGGTGGACCAGCTCTACGCCGGAAAGACCCCCGGCGGGTGGGCGGGTCTGCGCTACCGCATCGCCAACAAGCTGGTCTTCAGCAAGATCGCCGATCGCCTGGGCGGCCGCCTCCGCTTGGCCGTCAGCGGTGGCGCCCCCCTCGGCGTCAAGGTCAGCGAGTTCTTCTGGATCGTGGGCCTGCCCATCCTCGAAGGCTACGGCCTGACCGAGACCAGCCCCGTGATCACCATCAACCGCTTCGGCGAGGTCCTGCCGGGCTGCGTGGGACGGCCCCTCTACGAAGACTGGGAAGGCCGCCCCTTCGTCAAGATCGCCGAGGATGGCGAGATCCTCTGCCAGGGCCCGAACATCATGCTGGGCTACTGGAACAACGAGGCCGCCACCCGCGAGGCCATCGATGCCGAGGGCTACCTGCACACTGGAGACATCGGGCACAAGGACGAGCAGGGCCGGGTCTACATCACGGACCGCAAGAAAGAGATCATCGTCACCAGCGCCGGCAAGAACATCGCCCCCCAGCCCATCGAGAACCTTCTCAAGGAAGACAAGTACATCAGCCAGGCCGTCCTCATCGGCGACCAGCGCCACTTCATTTCCGCCCTCATCGTGCCCAACTTTGACGGCCTCGTTCGCTGGGCCGGTCACAAGAAGATCGAGTTCAGTGATCCCCGGGAGCTCATCACCAACCCCCTGGTGATCGCCAAGATGGCCAGCCGCGTGGAGCGAGTTAATGAGCACCTCTCGAACTTCGAGCGAGTGAAAAAGTTCACCCTCCTGGCCGACGAGATGACTCTGGATGGCGGCCAGCTGACCCCTTCCCTCAAGGTCAAGCGCCGGATGGTCAACCAGTTGTATTCGGTCCAGGTGGAAGCCATGTATGCGGAGCCCAGGGTCTGAATCCATCGTGTGCAAACACGGTTTCTGATAGGCTTGACACTCCATTTCCCCATGGAGGATTGTCGTGCGCCTGGCTCCCTGCTGTCTGACCGCCCTGGTAGCTCTGCTGACCATCGGTTGCCGCCCCCCCCAGGCAGTTGCTCCCGCTCCGGCTTCGGTCACACCGCCTCCCGCCTCTCCAGCAGCCTCGCCTAGCCTGGCCTGGACCACCACCCCCAGCGGCCTTGGCCTCCAGGACCTGGTGGTCGGCAAAGGAGCAACCCCGACCCTGGCCCAGGTCTGCGTGGTCGAGGTCCTCGCCTGGATCGAGCAGGATGGCCGCCAGGGCACCCTCTTTCTGGACACGCGCAAGCGAGGCTGGCCCGCCACCTTCCCCCTGGGTGTAAAGCGAGTGATCAAGGGCTGGGACGAGGGGGTGGCGACCATGAAGGTGGGCGGCCGACGCCTCCTGCGCGTGCCACCGGCCCTGGGCTACACCGCCCGGGAAGCCGGCAGCGACATTCCGGCGGATGCGAACTTGATCTTCGAAATCGAGCTCATCGAAGTCCGCTGATCCCGGAATCATCTTCCCAGGTGCCTGTTGAAGACCCTCTCTGCCATGCCTGTCCCACTCAGCGCTCAGCCCAGTCCGCCAGTGCGAACTCCCTGGCGGCCTGACCGGGACCTCCTGCGCTCATTCATGCTGGTCTCCATTCTGATCGTGGCCATCGAGTTCGTGATCATGGTCGTCCTGGAGCCGTTCTTCAAAGAGAACCACCGGGTCATGGCCTGGGTGGATTCCGGCGTCCTGATTCTTGCCTGCGGTCCAGCCATGTACTACCTCCTGGTCCGACCCATGGCCCGGAGCCTCTTCCAAAAAGCCGAGGCCGACCGGGCCGTCACGGAACTGCAGGCCACCAACCTGTTCCTGCGCCAGGATGCCGAGCTCCGCATCCAGACCCAGACCTTGGAGCGGACCCGGGCCGATGCCCGCATCGAGTTCCAGGCCCGCATCCTGGCCGTGGTGCAGCAGGCCGTGGTGGCCACCGGCCGGGGCGGGGCCATCCTGTACTGGAACCGCTATGCGGAGTGGCTGTTCGGGTGGGCCGAGGCCGAGGTGCTGAACCAGACCCTCGCCAAGGTGACGGGCTTCACCGCCGAAGCGGCCCGCGCCGGCCTGGGCGGCGTCGGGGCTGTCAAGGGCTGGACCGGCGAGGTCCGGGCCCTGCGCCGGGACGGGGGGCACTTCCCGGCCTACCTGACCTGCTCACCCATCTGGCGCAACGACGGCTCCGTGGCGGGCTTCGTCTACACCTTCATGGACATCACCGAACGCAAGGCCGCCGAAACGGCCATCCGGGACTCGGAGGAGAAGTACAGCACCGTGGTGGAGAACTCTCCCACCGGCGTGTTCATTTACAAGAACGGCAGGATCGTCTTCGGCAACCAGCGCTTCTTCCAGATGGTCGGCCGCTCCATGCGGGACCTTCGCGACATGGATTTGGCAGACCTCATTCACCCTGAGGACTGGCCCACGGTGACCGGCGTTTGGGCCCGGCGCATCGCTGGCGAGGTCGCTTCTCGCGACAGTGAATACCGCATCATCCACTCCAGTGGAGAAGCACGCTGGCTCAGCGGCAGGACGGCCCTGATCCGCTACTCGGGCGAGACGGCCCTGCTGGGGAACATCCAAGACATCACGGAGCGCCACAAGGCCGAGGAGGCCCTGCGAGACAGCCGGGAAGCCCTGCACCGGCTGTCGGCCAAGCTCATGTCAGCCCAGGAGACCGAGCGGCGACGGGTCGCCCAGGAGCTGCATGACAGCCTCGGCCAGTCCCTCAGCGCCGTGAAGTTCATGGTGGAGCAGGCCCTCGACGACCAGGAGGCTCGCGGCATCCCGGAAGGCAGTGGCATGAGCCTGAGGGCTGTGGTGCCGGTGATCCAGGGTGCGGTCGAGGAAGTCCGTCGGATCTCCATGGCCCTGCGCCCCACCACCCTGGATGACCTGGGCCTCCTGGCCACCATTGCATGGTTCACCCGGGAGTTCCACACCACCTACCCCCACATGACCGTGGAGCGCATCATCGAGGTGGAGGAGTTTGAGATTCCGGATTCCTTCAAGACCAATGTCTTCCGGATTCTCCAGGAAGCCATGAACAATGCGGCCAAGTACAGCCGGGCGACCCACATCATGGTGGCCCTCCGGCAGGTGTTGGGCGACCTGCAGCTGATCATCGCGGACAACGGCGTGGGCTTCGATCCGGCCCAGGTCCGCGTCTCCCCCAGCGCCACCGGCGGGGGCTACGGCCTGGTCTCCATGCGGGAGCGCACCGAACTCTTCGGCGGCAGCCTGATCATCACTTCATCGGCAGAGGAGGGGACCATGATCCTGGCCCGCTGGCCCCTGCCGGAGGACGCTATTTCGTAACCAGACCCTTGTCGATGGCATAGGTCGTCAGGGCCGAAACGGTGCGCAGGTTCAGGCGGTCCATGAGGTTGGCCCGGTGCTTCTCCACCGTCTTGGGGCTGATGCAGAGGTACTCGGCGATTTCCTTGGTCCGGTAGCCCTCGGCGATGAGCTTGAGCACCTCCCGCTCGCGGCTGGAGAGGTCGTCAAAGCTGGGGCGGATCGGGGTGCCGTCCTTGGAGTTCAGGTAGCCCGACACCACCGTGCTGGCAATGGCAGGGGCCAAGTAGCGCTCGCCGCGCAGCACGCTGCGTACGGCCAGGGTCAGCTCGGAGGAGGAGGAGTCTTTCAGGATGTAGCCATCAGCCCCGGCCTGGAGGGCCGTGAACACATAGTCTTCGGTCTTGTGAACGGTCAGCACCAGCACCTTGGTCTGCGGGCTGATGCGCTTGATTTCCTTGAGTGCTTCCAGGCCGTTGGAGCGGGGCATGGAGAGATCCAGGAGCAGCAGGTCCGGCATCAACTCCTGCACGGCCCGCACGGCCTCACGGCCATCCACCGCTTCGCCAACCACTTCCAGGTCGGGTCGGGAGGACAGCAGGGCCTTCAGTCCTTCGCGCAGGATGGTGTGGTCTTCGGCGATCACCAGCCTGTGTTTCTCTTCAGGCACAATCCACTCCCCTGGCGTCTGAAACACCGTCTCAAAAGGCTAGTCTGGACGCTCAGCCATGACTAGGTTTTTTCTTTGGCATTTTGCAGGAGTCAAAAGAGGGAGAATGGGAAAATCCACCCCTGCGGGTGGGGCCCCAGCTTCCAGAGGAGCCCCCCGGCGTTGGATCTGCCAGAATTCCAAGGGGAGGAAGCGGCCCTGCTGCCCCACCCGACCTCCTTCGGAGCCTCCCCCATGAACCGGCCCTTGATCTCCCTGCTCAACGTCCTGCTGCTGGCCCTTGCACCGACCCTCTGGGCTGATACCCACCCAGCCGCCGCCAAGGGCCTCGTGCCCAAGGGCAGCTGCGCCGTCTGCGGGATGCATGTCCCCAAGTTCCCAGACTGGGCGGCGGTGGTCACCTTCCAGGATGGTGGCCAGGCCTGGTTCGATGGTCCCAAGGACCTCTTCACCTACCTGCAGGACCTGAAACGCTATGCCCCCAAGCGCCAAGCCCAGGACATCGCCAGCATCCAGGTAAAGAGCTACTACACACTGAAGCACATTGACGCCCGGAAGGCCTTCTACGTCCTGGGTAGTGATGTCATGGGCCCCATGGGGAAGGAGCTGGTGCCCTTTGCCACGGAGCCCCAGGCCCGGGACTTCCTCAAGGACCACCGGGGCCAGAAGATCATCCCCTTCCAGGAGATCACTCCGGCGACCATGAAGGCTCTGGAATAGCCCCGCCCCTTCCCGCCCACTGAACCCCCGGAGCCCTGTGCGCCCCTCAACCCTCTGCTTGTCCGTCTTCAGCGCCCTGGCGGCGCTGTTCGTCGGCATGCTGCTGCATGCGCGCGGACGGCAGTCCACCGCCTCTCAGGAGCGGGCTGGCCGGGTGGCATTGGTGCGCAGCCTGGGCCTGACCGACCTCTGCCTCTTCACCGAGGCCCGCTACACCCGCCATCCCGCCATGGCCGACCGCCATGCGGCCTTCCAGGACCACCCCATGGCCCTGGACCACTTCCCTTCTGGTTCCCTCCTGGCCCCGCCCTTGTTCCCGAGCCCCCATGCGCCCCTCCCTCCAGCGCCATCGCAGCGTCCTTGATTTCGCGCTCTCCTCGCTGCTGCGGAGGAAGGGCCGGAACCTGGCGCTGACGGCCGTCTACACCCTGGTCGTCTTCGTCCTGGCGTCCCTGGTCTTCTTCGTCCAGGCCCTCAAGCACGAGGCCGGCGAGCTGCTGGAGCACGCCCCGGACATGGTGGTCCAGCGCATGGTGGCCGGGCGTCACGACCCCATGCCGGCGTCCCAGGTGGAGGCCATTCGCGAAATCCGCGGCGTGGAGGAGGCTGAGGCCCGCCTCTGGGGCTACTACTACGACCCCGTCTACGGCGGGAACCTGACCGTCATGGCCTCCCCGGACCCAACCCTGCTGCCCGGCTCAGCCCGGATTGGTCGGGGTGTGGCCCGCAACATGCGGGTGGCCGAGGGCGACATGGTGCCGCTCCGGGGCTACGACGGCCTACCCCTCCTGTTCACCATCCAGCAGGTGCTGGCGGAGGACTCGGAGCTGGTGGCCTCGGACCTGGTGCTCCTCTCGCCCGCCGATGTGCGCACCCTCTTCCACCTACCGGAGGGCTTGGCCACGGACCTGGCGATCAAGGCCGGCAACCCCCGGGAGCTGACCACCATCGCCACCAAGATCGTGGAGAAGTTCCCCGACGCCCGCCCCATCCTGAAGTCGGAGATGCTCCGCACCTACGAAGCGGCCTTCGACTGGCGTGGCGGCCTCATGGTGGTGGTGCTGGCCTCGGCGATCCTGTCCTTCATCATCTTCGCTTGGGACAAGGCCACGGGCCTCAGCGCCGAGGAGCGCAAGGAGATCGGCATCCTCAAGTCCATCGGCTGGGAGAGCGGGGATGTCCTGCTGCTCAAGTTCTGGGAGGGGGCGGTGGTCTCCCTGGCGGCCTTCCTGGGCGGTGTCCTCCTGGCCTATGGGCACGTCTTCTTCTTCTCCGCCACGCTGTTCGAGCACGCCCTCAAGGGCTGGTCCGTGCTGTTCCCCCGCTTCCGCCTCATCCCGGCCCTGGACGCCTACCAGATCACGGTGCTGTTCTTCCTCACAGTCCTGCCCTACACCGCGGCCACCTTGGTGCCCTGCTGGCGCGCGGCCATGGCGGACCCCGACTCGGCGATGAGGTCCTGACCATGATCGAGCTCGCTCAGGTCGTGAAGACCTACTCCGCCGGACTGGCCACCCCCTACACCGCCGTGGCTGGGGTCACCCTGGACATCCCGGGAGGCCAGCTAACTGTCCTCAAGGGGCCCAGCGGCTCCGGCAAGACCACCCTGCTCTCCCTCATTGGCTGCATGGCCCGCCCCACCTCAGGCCGCATCCACCTGCGCGGCCTGCCGCCGGGCCTCCTGCCCCCAGGGGCCGACGCGGACCCCCTGGAGATCACCAGCCTGCCTGAGCGCTTCCTCACCACCATCCGCCGGCGCACCTTCGGCTTCATCTTCCAGCAGTTCAACCTGGTGCGCGGCATCTCGGTGCTGGAGAACGTCATGCTGCCCACCTACCCCACAGGGGAGGATCGGGAGGCCGTGGAGGCCCGGGCCGTGACCCGGCTGGAGGCCCTCGGGATGGCACGCCACCTGAAGGCCCCGGTGGACCGCCTATCCGGCGGCGAGGCCCAGCGCGTAGCCATTGCCCGGGCCCTCATCAACGATCCCCCCGTGATCATCGCAGACGAGCCCACGGCCCACCTGGACAGCCGCCTCTCCGCCGAGTTCATGGAGCTCATGGGCCAGTTCAAGGGGGCGGGCCGCACCCTGCTCATCGCCAGCCACGACCCCATCGTCCACGACTCCCCCCTGGCAGACCTGGTCATCGTGATGCGGGACGGCCAGGTGGTCTCGGCCCCATGATTCAGCACCCCGGCATCCTGGCCCTGCTCCTGGCCTCGGGCCTGGTGACCCTGCTGGTGGTTGCCGCCGCCGGCCTGGGCTGGCAGATCCTCCGGCACTGGGATCAGCGCAGCGGCACTGAGTCCCAGCTGGCTCTGGAGCGCCGGACCTACCTGGTGTCCGCCCTCCTGTCCCTGGCCCTGGGCGTGCAGGTGCTGTCCCTCTTCCTGTTCATCTTCACCGCCGACGGCCTCCACAGCCAGTTCGTGGGTGCCATGTGCGCCGCTGGCTCCCTGGCCGCGGCTCCCTACGGCTACACCACCCTGCTCCTGAAGGTCGGCACCTGCCTCCTTGCGGGTGCCTGGATCGTCCTCCACCGGGCCGATATCCGGGCCTATGACTGCCCCCTGATTCGCCCCAAGTTTGCCCTCCTGCTGGGCCTGGCCCCCCTGGTGCTGGCCGAGACCTACTTCCAGACCCGCTACCTCACGGGCCTCCGGGCCGATGTGATGACCTCCTGCTGTGGCAGCCTCTTCGGCCAAGGCCGCGAAGGCATCGCTGCCGAGCTGGCGGGGCTTCCGCCGGCCCTCATGCACCCGCTGTTCTGGGGCAGCCTGCTGGCCTTCGCCTTGGCGGGCACCTGGTTCCTTCGCTCCCGCCGGGGGGCCCTGGCCTTCTCCCTCCTGGGCCTCGCCTTCTTCGTGATCGCCCTGGTGGCCCTGGTCTCCGTGTTCGGCCTCTACATCTACGAGCTGCCGACCCACCACTGCCCCTTCTGCCTCCTGCACCGTGAGCATGGCTTCGTGGGCTATCCCCTCTACGCCACCCTGCTGGGGGGCGCCCTGACGGCCCTTGGGGTGGGCGTCCTCGCGCCTTTCAGGAGCCGCACCAGCCTGGCCTCGGTGCTACCGGCCATGCAGGTCCGGCTGGCCTGGACCGCCCTGGCCTGCGCAGCGGTGTTCACCCTCATCGTAGGGATCTGGGCCCTGGTCTCGCCCCTCCGGCTCTGATCAGCCTTTGCGGCGGGGCAGCACGTAGTTACGAACGGCCGCCTCCGTCTCCGGGAGGCGCAGGCCGGCCTCATGGGCGAGGCGCAGCGCCTCCTCCAGCGGCATGCCGCGATCCAGCACCAGCCAGGGCACCACCACTGCGGCGGCGCGGTTGCCGTTGTTGCAGTGGAGGACCACCTGGGAACGCGCCGGCAGGTCCCGGAGGAAGGCCCGCAGGAAGTCGAAGTCCTCGGCGGGCATAACCTTGCCGATGGCATAGCGGAGGTACCGCACATCCATGTCCATCATGCGGCTGGCCTCGGCCTGGCAGTCCAGATCGGGCTCACCGTCCCGGCGCAGGTCCACCACATGGGTGATGCGCTGGCGCCGCATGGCTTCGCAGACCGCAGCGCTCGGGAGGCCCTGTAGAACGTAGACCCCGCGGCGCACCTCCACGGCTCCGGGGATGCTCGAGTCGAAGGACATGAGCATGAGGGCGGGCACGACGAACAGCGCAGCCTTGAACATGGAACCCCCCGCGAAGGGCCTGGATGGCCAGGCAGTTTCGCGAAGACCACCGAAGGGCTCCCCCAGCGGGGCGGAACCTCAGGGGCGGGAACCCACCGGGCGGGTCTCCACAGCCCCAATATAGGCCCCTCAGGGGCAGGAACAATGGGGACTTAGACCGTGCGTGAGAAGGCCGTCTTGGCGCTCATTCCGGCCAGGTAGGCATCGAAAGGCTGCACCAGGTTGCGCACGAAGCGCCGGCCCAGCTGGGTGATGAAGATGCCCTCGGGGCGGAGCTCCACGGTGCCCTGGGGGACCTCTGCCTGGAGCTGCGCCACGGCATCGGCGAAGAAGACCGGACCATCCAGGCCAAAGCGCGCCTTCAGCTCCTCCCAGCGCAGCTCGAAGTGGCCCATGAGGTGGTGGATCACCCAGCGCCGCAGCTCGTCGTCTTCGGAGAGCCGGTGCCCCTTGTGGATGGCCAAATGCCCCTCGGTGATGCTGCGCTCCCACTTGGCGAGGATCTTCTCGTTCTGCGCGTAGACCCCGGCCACGTTGGAGATGGCACTGGGGCCGAAGCCCAGCAGGTCCGAGCCCGCCGACACGGCATAGCCCATGAAGTTGCGGATGAGGCGGCCCTCCAGCACGGCCTTGGCCATGGGGTCGCTGGGGTGGGCGAAGTGGTCCATCCCAATGGCCACGTAGCCGGCCTGCTCCAGCACCTCTGACGCCAGCAGGAGAAGCTCCAGGCGGGTCTCCGGCGTGGGCAGGGTCTCGGCGGGGATGCTGCGCTGGAAGGGCATGATGCTCGGCAGGTAGGCAAAGCCGTAGATGGCCATTCGGGACGGGGACAGCTCCAGCGTGGACTCCAGCGTGCGCCGGAAGGTCTCCATGGTCTGGCCCGGCAGGCCATAGACCAGGTCCAGGTTCACGCCTTCGAAGCCCAGCTCCCGGCACTGGCGCATGGCGTCCAGGGTGTGCTGCCAGGTCTGGCCGCGGGTGATGAGGGCCTGCACCCCCTCGTCCAGGTCCTGCACGCCGAAGGAGACGCGGTTGAAGCCCAGGGCCCGCAGGGTCGGCAGCTGATCAGGCTGCAGGAAGGTGGGGTCCACTTCGATGGCGATCTCGGCCTCGGGCAGGAGCTCGAAGCGCTCCTTGAACAGGTTGAAGGTGCGCTGCAGGTCTTCGGATTTCAGGTAGGTGGGCGTGCCGCCGCCCCAGTGCAGCTGCAGGACCTTGCGGCGGTCCTTAAGGTGGGCGCAGGCCAGGTCCAGCTCCTGGGTCACCGCCGCCAGGTAGGCCTCCACAGGATCGTACTGGGGGCTCACCACCACGTTGCAGCCGCAGTAGGCGCAGCGGCGGGGGCAGAAGGGGATGTGCAGATACAGCGACAGGGCCTCGTCCTGGCGGAGGTCGGCGCGGTCCAGAGCCGCAAGGACCTCGGCCTCCGGGAAGTCCTCGGACCACACCGGCGGCATGGGATAGCCCGTGTAGCGCGGTCCGGGCCGGTCGTAGCGACGGATGAGATCGGCGAGGTCCGTCATGCCTTGACCTCGTTCAGGACGGCCTGCAGCACGGCGGGATCGGTCTCAGGGGTGAGCCCGTGGCCCAGGTTGAAGATGTGCGGGTGCCCCTTCATGACATCCACGATGGCCCGGGCTTTGCGGCAGGCGGTCTCAGGCCCCGCCAGCAAGGCGATGGGGTCCAGGTTGCCCTGGAGCACCATCTTCGGGAAGCGGCGCCGGGCCTCGGCCATAGGTACCTGCCAGGGCACCGCCAGCCCCTTGCAGGAGAGCTGATTCAGGGAGTCTGGGAGGTAGCCCGTGCGGGCGAAAAACAGAGTGGGTGCCGCCGTGACCTGGGCCAGGGTGCGCTCCACCGCCGGCAGGGCGAACTCGGCGTAGTCCTGGGCGTCCAGCTCACCGGCCCAGGTGTCGAAGAGCTGGACGCCCTGGGCACCGGCGCCGATGTGCAGGTTGAGCAGCCGGGCGGCGGCGTCCGCCAGCTTGTCCAGCCACTTGCGGGCCAGGACAGGGTCGTGGTGCAGGAAGGCCTTGGCCTTCGTCCAGCTCTTGCTACCCTTCCCTTCGATGCCGTAGGCCAGCAGGGTCCAGGGCGCACCCGCAAAGCCCAGCATGGTGACCTGCTCAGGAAGCTGGGCCTTCACCTTGCGGATGGCCGCCTGCACCGGCTCGAAGATCGACTCGTCCAGGGGGCGGTTGATGTCGATCTGGTCCAGGGTCTTGCCAATGCGCGGCCCACCCTCGGGGATGGTCACCTCGCAGCCCAGGGCGTCGAGGATCACCAGGATGTCGCTGAAGATGATGGCACCGTCGATCTGCGGGAAGCGCCGGATGGGCTGCAGGGTCACCTCCGCTGCCAGGTCCGAGTCGCTGAGCAGCTGCTCAAAGGTGGCCTTGGCCCGAATGGCCCGGTACTCCGGCAGAAAGCGCCCCGCCTGCCGCATGAACCACACCGGCGGCTTGTCGAGCGTCTCGCCATTCAAAACACGAAGCAGAGGCTGCATGGGTACTCCGATCATTCACATCAAGACAGGGCAAGGACTCTCGCAGAGGGTCGCAGAGGCAGCGGAGAGCTCAGAGAAAAGCACAAGAGGCACTTCTCTGCGACCGCCGCCATCTCTGCGCCCCTCCGCGAGCGTTTTTTCCATTTTTCAAAAGTCCTTCGCCACAGCCGCGACGGCTTGCTGGAAGTGGGCCAGCTCGGGGGCTCCGTGGGCGCCGCCGAGGAAGGCCACTTCGTAGCCGCTGGGGGGGAGGTAGACGCCTTGGCCCAGGAGGGCTTTGTGGAGGCGGTTGAAGGTGCTGATGGCCCCGCCCTGCACCGCATCGCTGCGGCGCACGCCGTCTTGAAACAGCGGCCAGAGCAGGCTGCCGTAGCGGGGGCAGCGTAGGCCGGGGATGGTCTCGAAGGCCGTGGCCCAGGCGGCGGCGGTGGTCTCCAGGGCTGCGTAAAAGGCCGGGGTCAGGTGGGCCATGGTGGCCAGGCCAGCGGCCATGGCCACGGGGTTGCCCGACAGGGTGCCCGCCTGGTACACCGGCCCATCCGGCGCCACCACACCCATGATGTCCTTGCGGCCGCCGTAGAGGCCCACGGGCATGCCGCCGCCGATGATCTTGCCGTAGGTGGCCAGGTCCGGGGTGATGCCCAGGCGCTCGGCCGCGCCGCCCGGCGCCACGCGGAAGCCACTGATGACCTCGTCGAAGATCAGCACCACGCCGTGCTTGGTGCAGAGCTCACGGAGCCGCTGCAGAAACTCGGGCCGCTGGAGCAGCAGGCCGTTGTTGGCGGGGATGGGCTCGATGATGGCGGCGGCCAGCTCGGAGCCGATCTCAGCGAAGGTGCGCTCCAGGGTCTCCAGGTCGTCCAGCGAAACCACCGACGTCAGCTCCGCAATGGCCTTGGGCACACCGGCGCTGGTGGGGGCACCGAAGGTGATGAGGCCCGAGCCGGCCTTCACCAGCAGGCCATCGCTGTGGCCGTGGTAGCAGCCCTCGAACTTCAGGATGCGCTCCCGGCCCGTGAAGCCCCGGGCGGCGCGCAGGGCGGACATGACGGCCTCCGTACCCGAGGACACGAAGCGCATCTTTTCGACGAAGGGCACCAGCTCCTTGATGCGCCGGGCCAGGGCCAGCTCCCGCCGGCTGGGAGCGCCAAAGGTGAGGCCCTCCTGCATGGCCTCGGTAACCGCCGCCAGGATGTCCGGATGGGCGTGCCCCAGGATCAGCGGCCCCCAGGACATGCAGAGGTCCAGGAAGCGCACCCCGTCCTCGTCCTCAAACCAGGCCCCGCGGGCCTTCTTGAAGAACTTGGGCGTCCCCCCCACCGCCCGGAACGCCCGCACCGGGCTAGAAACCCCACCAGGGAAATGCGTCAGCGCCTCAGCAAACAAAGTCTCATTGCTCATCACGTATCCCGCCCTTTTCATGCTCTAAGTTGCTTTTCTTCGTGTCTTCGTGTCTTCTCGGTATCGGCTGCGCCGATACGCGAGACAAAATGAAATATCGTGGTGAATCTTTTTCTTTTCAGAATTGCCCGTGCCTAGCTGATCCATCCCTTCTCCACAGCCTCGCGCCCGGCGTAGGTGACAATCATGTCGGCGCCGGCGCGGCGGATGGCCAGGAGGTGCTCGTACATCAGCTGATCGCCGTTCACCCAGCCCAGGCGGTCGGCGGCCTTGACGCTGCTGAACTCGCTGGATACGTGGTAGGCGCAGAGGGGGGCCAGGGTGGCCTGGCGCAGGCGGTAGATGAGATCCAGGTTGGGCAGGGCCGGCTTGACCATGAGCATGTCGGCGCCCTCCTCGATGTCCAGCAGGGCGTCCCGCAGGCCCTCCCGGGCGTTGCGCGGATCCATCTGGTAGGACTTGCGGTCCCCGAACTTGGGGCTGCTGTGGGCCGCCTCGCGGAAGGGTCCGTAGTAGGCGCCGGCGTGCTTGATGGCATAGCTGAGGATGCTGGTGCGGGTAAAGCCGTTCTGGTCCAGCAGGGCCCGGATGGCGGCCACGCGGCCATCCATCATGTCGCTGGGCGAGACGATGTCGGCCCCCGCCTCGGCGTGGCGCAGGGCCATCTCCGCCAGGATGGGTAGGGAGGGGTCGTTGAGGACCTCGCCCGCCTCGCTCACCAGGCCGCAGTGGCCGTGGCTGGTGGCGCCGCAGAGACACACATCGGTGATGACGATGAGGTCCGAGCCGAAGGCCTGCTTCAGGGCCCGCACGGTCTGGGGGATGACGCCTTCCCGGTCCTTGACGTAGGCGGCATCCGGCGTCTTGGAGTCGGCGTCCGGCACCCCGAAGAGCAGCACGCTGGACAGGCCGCGCTTCAGGTCCTTTTCCACCTGGCGGACGGTGGCCTCCACGCCGGCGTTGCAGATGCCCGGCATGCTGGAGATCTCGACGCTGCCTGGCTGGGGCTGCACGAAGTGGCCCTGGATCAGGTGGCGGGGGCGGAGGTCGGTCTCGGCCACGAGGTTGCGCATGGCGGCGGTGGTGCGCAGGCGGCGGGAGCGATTCAGCATGGGGACTCCTCCTGGTTCAGGTGGTGGGCAAGCATCTGGATGAGCAGGTCGACCTTGGGTTCGCACCAGGCGTGGGCCGGAGCACCTGCCCGGGCAAAGGCGGCGGCGGTGGCTCGGCCCCAGGCGAAGCGCAGGAGGCCACCTGCCTGAGGGGCCAGCACCTCGGCCTGGAGGGGGCTGAGGGCCAGCACCGCTGAAACCCCATCCAGGGGCGGCAGGGGTTCCACTGGAGCCTCCCGGTGGGTGGTCCAAGGGTGCAGGGACCACGCGGTGTCCTGGGCCATCCCCTCCAGGTAGCCCCGACTGCGCTCCCCGCGCACCAGCAGGAAGTCGCCGCCCTCGGGAAAGCTGGCCCGCAGGAGGTCCCACAGGGCCTCGGCCCGGGCGGTATCGGGAATCAGTAACTCCAGGTCCTGGCGACCCAGGGCATCGGCGGTGCCCTGCCCCTGCACCAGGCAGGTCAACCCGATCGGCAGCTGGGAGGCCACGGCGCGCGCCCCCGCGGGGCTCAGGGCCAGCAGCGCCTCGACCGCAGAGAAAGGCCGGGGGGGCGGGCTGCCAGTGGGCTGGAACCGGGTGCAGGGATGATAAGCAGGCCCCCAGCCGGCCCTGCGAACAGCCTCTGAGATGGGGTGCCCGGCCGGTCGGGCCAGGGCCAGGCGAAGCAGGCCAAGGGGCGTGATCATGACAGACCGATGCCCTTCAGAACCTGGGC